>NZ_JBYSWF010000022.1:35081-91208 GCF_058780865.1 Pseudomonas sp. GP01-A4 | reverse complement strand
GGCAGGCGCCAGTGCCAGCGGAGACGTTGCCCATCAACGCCATCAGGGCAATCACGAGGGCTGAGGTTTTCCTGAGCTGCCTGTTCATCACGCGTGCTCCTGGTCTGGAGTAACTGTGAGGTAAAGACTAGCCCAAACAGGCAACGCCGGAAGGTGCTAAATCCACACGTCGTTGATTGCCGTACGCTCGCCACCCTCACTGCCGGTGTTCAGCACGCCGCAGGGTTCGATCAACAGCAACTTTACCTCACCCAATGCGTGCGGCTTGTGCTCGACGCCCTTGGGCACCACGTACATTTCCCCTTGGCCGATGGTCACCGCGCCGTCGCGGAAGTCGATGCGCAGGGTGCCTTCGAGGACGATAAAGGTTTCATCGGTGTCGGCATGGTCGTGCCAGATGAAGTCACCTTCGATCTTCACCACCTTGAACTGGTAGTCGTTCATCTGCGCGACGACCTTGGGCGCCCATTGCTCGCTGAACAGGGTGTATTTCTCGGCGAAGTTGATCGAGGCGTAATTCGTCGAAGCGTGGGAGGCGGGCATTGTAGGTTCCAGGGTTTCAGGACATTGGAGCCTTAAGTTAGGCCTAACGGCCGGCCGGATATTGAATGATCGTGCAGCGCGCGACGGTCCTGGGTGTGTGCAACTGTTGGCTGGGCAACAGCAATCGGACAGTTGTGGTTTGCTCGAGACAGCAAGGCCTCGTCCATTGTTTTTATCGCGTTGATTTTATTGAAAATAATTTATGGCATGGGCTCTGCAATGCACACAGGTGAACCCTTTCACCCGTTGCTCAGCGGAGCCCTGTATGCCTTGCACCTTTTTCTCGCGTTCACGTTACATCTTGCTCGGCGCAGCGTTGTTGCTGGGCCACGCCGCCGTGTCCCAGGCCGCCGAGGGCGATGACGCGGTGCCGTCCCTGGCCGGCAAGCGCATTGCCGTGAGCATGACCGGCACCAGTCACTACTTCGATATCAAGGCCTTCCAGGCCCAGGTCGACGAGATCAAGCGCCTCGGCGGCACGCCCATCACCCTCGACGCCGGGCGCAATGACAAGAACCTGGTGACCCAACTGCAAACCGTAGTCACCCAGAAACCCGATGCGGTGATCCAGACCCTCGGCACCCTGAGCGTGATCGACCCGTGGCTCAAGCGCATCAGCAAGGCCGGCATCCCGCTGTTCACCATCGACGCGCCGTCGCAGTACAGCCTCAACAACACCACCTCGGATAATGTCGCCACCGGCAAGGCCCTGGCCGATCAGTTGATCAAGGATGCCGGCGGCAAGGGCAAGATCCTGGTGTTCAACGGCTTCTACGGCGTGCCGGTGTGCGCGATTCGCTACGACCAGTTGAAGCTGGCGCTCAAGGATCACCCGCAACTGGAAATCATCGAGCCGGAGCTGCGGGATGTGATCCCCAACACCGTGCAGGATGCCTATTCCCAGGTGTCCGCATTGCTCAACAAGTACCCGGCCGGCAGTGTCTCGGCGATCTGGGCGGCGTGGGACATTCCGCAACTGGGGGCAAGCAAGGCGTTGATCGACGCCAAGCGCACCGAGATCAAGACCTACGGCGTGGACGGTACGCCGGAGGTACTGGAGCTGCTCGGCCAGGCCAATTCGCCGGTGGGCGCGGTAGTCGCCCAGCAACCGGCGCTGATCGGCAAGACTGCTGTGCAGAACGTGGCCCGCTACCTGGCCGGGCAGCGCGACCTGCCCAAGGAAACCCATGTGCCGACGCTGCTGACCACCGCCGCCAACCTGGCGCAGGTCCAGCAACTGCGGGGTGATTGATGGCCGCGTTGCACTTGCAGCACCTGCGCAAACGCTTCGGCGCCACCCTGGCGCTGGATGATGCGAGCCTGAAGGTCGAGCGCGGCACCATTCACGGCCTGGTGGGCGAGAACGGTGCCGGCAAGTCGACCTTGATCAAGGTCCTGGCGGGGATCCACAAAGCGGACTCGGGGCAGGTGAGCATTGACGGCCAGCCGTATGCCGCACTGTCGCCGCGCCAGGTGGACGCGCTGGGCGTGCAGTTCATCCATCAGGAGCGGCTGTTACCGGCGAGTTTTACCGTGGGCGAGGCGTTGTTTTTCGGGCATGAATTACGCCGGGGTCCGTTTGTGGATCGGCGCCGGCAGCAGCGCGAGGCCGAACGTTTGCTGGCGGAATATTTTGAGCTGCAACTGCCCGCCGACGCGTTGGTAGGCGAGCTGAACAGCGCCGAGCGCCAGGTGCTGCAAATCACCCGGGCGTTGATTCGCCAGCCGAAGATCCTGGTGTTCGACGAGCCCAGCGTGGCGCTGGTCAAGCGCGAAGTCGACCAGCTGCTGCGGATCGTCAAGCGCCTGCGGGACCAGGGTTTGTCGATTCTCTACATCTCCCATTACCTGCAGGAAATCGACAGCCTGTGCGATGAAGTGACGGTGTTGCGCAATGGTCGAGATGTGGCCGTGGTTGAGCCACGGCACACCTCCAGCGCGCAGATTGCGCGGTTGATGGTCAACCGCGAGGTCCAGGAGATGTACCCCAAGGCGCAGGTCGAGTTCGGCGAACCATTGCTGCAGGTGCGCGGCCTGAGCCTGGCCCGGCGCTACCGGCAGATCGACCTGGAATTGCGTCGGGGCGAGATCGTCGGCCTCACCGGGCTGGTCGGGTCGGGCGCCAAGGACCTGCTCAAGACCCTGTTCGGTGTGGTGCGCGCCGACAGCGGCAGCATTCATCTGGAGGGGCGTTTGTTGCGCCTGCGTTCACCCGGAGAAGCCATTGCCCAAGGGATTGCACTGGTGCCGGAAGAACGCCGCAGCCAGGGGATTTCACCGCTGCTGTCGGTGCTGGAAAACCTCACGCTCGCCGGGCTTGGGCGTTTCAGTCGCTGGGGGTTACTGAGCCAGCGTAAGGAGCAGGCCGAAAGCCTGCGGCTGATCGACGAGTTGGCGATCAAGACGCCGGGCCCGCAGGCTGCCGTCAGCCAGCTCAGCGGCGGCAACCAGCAGAAAGTCGCCCTGGGCAAATGGCTGAGCCGGCGCTCGGCGGTGTACCTGTTGGACGAACCGTGCGTAGGTGTGGACGTCGGCGCCAAGGTCGAGATTTATCGCGTGATCGGGCGGCTGGTGGAAGAGGGCGCAGCGGTGCTGGTGCTGTCTTCGGATTTGCCCGAGCTGTTGGGGATCTGCGACCGCATCCTGGTGCTGCATCGCGGTGAAATAGCCGGGGAGTTCCATGCCGGTGAGGCGGGCAGTGATCAACTGTTGGCGTGTGCCACGGGTGCGGTGCAGTCCACAGTGGCTGTGCAGGTGAAACAGGAGGTGGCGCATGTCCCTGCTTGAAGCTGCTACTCCTGGCTTGTCCCAACGGTTATGGGTACTGCTGTTGCGGCGCGGCTCGGTGGGCGTATTCCTCGCGATTTTGCTGGGCTTTGCCGTCGCCGCGCCGAACTTCTTTTCAGTCGGCAATATCGCGAATGTGTTCAGCCAGTCGGCGATCCTCGGCGTACTTGCCTTCGGCCTGACCTGCGTGATTATCGGCGGCGGCTCCAACGTGGTGGCGGGCGGGCTTGATCTGTCGCTGGCGGCCAATTTGGGCTTGTGCGCGGCCGTGTTCAGTCGACTCAACAACGCAGGCCTCGACCTGTGGGCAAGCCTGCTGCTGACCTTGGGTTGCGGCCTGGCGGTGGGCCTGCTCAATGGCCTGGCCGTGGTGGTGCTGCGCTTGCCACCGTTGCTCGCAACGCTGGCAAGCATGAATGTACTGGCCGGGCTGGAGCTGGTCCTCACCGAAAACACCGTGGTCTCGACTGACTCACCGTTGCTCGACCTGCTCAGTGGCGGGACCTGGCTGGGCGTGCCGGCACTCGCCTGGGTGTTGCTGGTGACGGCCTTTGTGTTGACGCTGCTGATCCAGCACACCGCCTATGGGCTGCGCCTGCATGCCGTCGGCGAGTACCCGCACGCCGCCGAGGCCGCCGGGATTCGAGTGCCGGCCTACGTACTCTCCAGTTATTTGCTGTCTGGGCTGTGTGCCGCGGTGGCGGCGTTGTGTTCAGCAGCATTTTTCAGCGGCAGCACCACCGGCTCCGGCGACATGCTGTTGTCGGTGGTCGCCATAGCCTTTCTTGGCGTGGTGTTTTCCCGGCGACTGGTGGCTAGCATCCCCGGCACCTTGCTCGCGACGCTGTTGATCGGCTTTTTGATCAACGGGTTTCAGTTGCTCAACGTATCGAGCTTCTGGGTCAACGGTGTCCAGGGCGTGCTGATTCTGCTGGTGGTCGCCGCTTCCAGCGCATTGAACCGGGGAGAACATTCATGAGTCAGGTATCCATCCTGCAAGCCCATGGCGGCTGGCGTTCGCTGTTGCCCCTGACGTTGCCGCTGGTGTTCGTGGCCATCGTGGTGGTGTTTGCCTGGCAGGCCCCGGGGTTTCTCAGTGGCGGCAACCTGAAAAGCCTGGTGCTGAATAACTTCGTGCTGCTGGCGATTGTTGCGATCGGCATGACCTATGCGGTGGCGGCCGGTGGCATCGATCTGTCGGTAGGCACCGCGCTGGATTTCGCCAGCTTCAGCTTCGTGGTGTTGCTTAACGCCGGGCACGGGCTGGGTGTGGCGATTGCCGGTGCGTTGGCCGCCAAGCTGCTGGTAGGACTGTTCAATGCCGGCTTGATCGCGGGGCTGCGGATCAGCCCGTTCCTGGCCACCCTCGGCACCTTGTTTATCGGCACCAGTGCCCAGCAACTGCTCTCGGACGGCGGCCAGCCAATTTATATCGCCCAGGGTTTCAAGCCGGAACTGGCGAGCTTCAGCCCGTTGGGCGTGCCCTTGCCGCTGTTGATCGTGCTG
The DNA here is from genome assembly GCF_058780865.1 of Pseudomonas sp. GP01-A4. NCBI lineage: Bacteria > Pseudomonadati > Pseudomonadota > Gammaproteobacteria > Pseudomonadales > Pseudomonadaceae > Pseudomonas > Pseudomonas sp. GP01-A4. Next base: position 86,372 of record NZ_JBYSWF010000022.1, on the reverse strand, counting down.
GTATTGGCCGTGGTCTACGGCCTGTTGCTGGCCCGTGGACGCCTGGGGCGCGAACTGCTGGCCCAGGGTACCCAGCCGCTGCTGGCGTATTACTCGGGGTTGTCGGTGCGGCGCATCGTCACCACCACGGTGCTGGCGGCGGCGCTGGCGTGCGCGGTGGCGGGGATCCTGCTCAGTTCGACGGTGAGCGCCTACGTGCCGCTGTCGGGCAATGCGTTCCTGCTGAATGCGATTGGTGCGGTGTTTATCGGCACCACATTGAACCGCCAGGGCCGGGCGAATATTCCGGGCACGTTGCTGGGGGTGCTGTTCATCAACGTCATCGCCAATGGCTTGCTGTTGATCGGCTGGAACTTCTACTGGCAGCAGGTGGCAACCGGCGTGCTGATATTTATTGTTCTGGCCTTCAGTTTCATCAGCCGCAGGATTGCGCAGAACACCTGAGGCGCGGCGCCCCAGGTGTCGGTCTGCCCGTTACTTTTCCCAGTCAGCCTTGGCAATCAGCAGGCCATGGTTGCCGTTATAGGCGGCGCGCTCGGGTTGTTTCCAGCCCTCCAGCAGCGCGTCGTCGAGGCGGTAGATTTCCACCCCCAGCGGACGGCAGACCTTCAACGGGTCTTCCGCATCCGGGCCCCACATCGGCAGCGACAGGTCGCCACCGGGGCAGGTGGAGAGGGCACACAGCAGGTCGATTTCGGCGAAGAACTCCAGATAGTCGCCCTGCTTGGCCGGGCAGGCTTTCATGAAGTACATGTCGTCGTGATTGAGGCCGGTGCACTGGAAAATGTTCAGCACGTCGTGCACGTCGAACTCGGTCAGGCCATGGGGCAGCACGGCGCGGGTCAGGTTGGAGTGGCAGTGGTGGTGGAAGTCTTCGCCCGTGAGCATCTTGTTCACGTAAGGGTCGCAGCGCGTGCCCAGCAAGTCATGCAGGCGCCCGCCGTGTTCGTCGATGCCATAGCCGGCCAGGCTGTCGTCGGTGATGGTGACCATCGGCCGCAAAAACGGCAGGTTCGACCATAGGCGGTCGTAGGTGGTGACGTGCGCGCCTTGCAGCTGGCGGGTGCGCGCCGCCCACATGCGTTCGCGGGGGTCGTTGGCGCTCCACACGTTGAAGTCGCCGACCTGCGGGCCAACCGGCGTGGTCACGCGGAACACATGGCCTGCCGGTACTTTCCAGGCGCGGCCGGTGCGGATCGGCACTTCGAATTGCTCGATCAGGGTGCGCCCGTCCCGGGACTCGCGTACGCGGTCATAAAAGGCTTTGTCGACCTGCAAGGCAGCGCCTTTGCTGACTTGGTAGGCCGCTGGGTAGTCCTTGTACATGGTGGGTCCTCGCTTCAGGGTTTTGGAATGCTGCTCAGGATGTCCAGCAGCAACGAATCGGAGTCATTGAGGTAGCTGGCCAGGGCTTCGCCGGCGGCTTGCTTGTGGCCGTCAACCAGCAAGTCGTGAATCTGCCGGTCGCGCTCCAGCCAGGGCTTCTGGAAGGTTTCCTCGCTGGGCGCGTTGGAAAACACCAGGCGCATCTGGGCTGCAATATGGGTAAAAAACTCGTCCAGCAACGGGCTGCGCATCAGCCCGACAATGTGTTGATGAAAGCGCAGGCTGTGGGTGCCGAAGGCTTGCCAGTTCTCGCGGTCCTGGGCCAGTTGCGCGGCCTCGATGGACTCCAGCATCAGGTCGGACTGGTATTCGCGCAGCGGCTTGCTGGCGGCGATGGCCTGCAGCTCCAGGGTGCGTCGCACCTTGAAGATGTCACGCACTTCCTCTACCCCCAGGCGGCGCACGATCACGCCTTTGTTGCGCACGTAGCTGGTCAGGCCTTCGCGGCCCAGGTGGTGCAAGGCTTCACGCACCGTGTTGCGCGAGGCGTTGTAGGCGTTCACCAGTTCGCTTTCCACCAGCGGCATGCCGGGCAGCAGGCGGCCACCGATGATGTCTTCGCGCAGTTCGATGGCAACCTGGTCGGCCAGCGACAGGCTGGGTTCCTTGGCTTGGCTCACGTCGGGGCTCCTTGGGCTCACGCCAGTTGGACGTCTTTGAGGAACTTGGTCATGCGTTCACTGCGTTGCTCGAGCATGTCACGCGGTGCGGCGTCCTGGATAATCTCGCCGCCCTCCATGAACACCACGCGATCGGAGAGCTTGAACGCGAAGTTCATTTCATGGGTCACGATGACCATGGTCATGCCTTCGCGAGCCAGCTCTTCGATCACCGCGAGCACGTCGCCCACGAGCTCCGGGTCAAGGGCTGAGGTGGGCTCATCAAACAGCATCACCGACGGCCGCATCGCCAAGGCCCGCGCAATTGCCACACGCTGCTGCTGGCCGCCGGACAATTGATGCGGGTACTTGCCAGCGTGCTCCAGCATGCCCACCTTGCGCAGCAGGGCCAAGCTCAACAGGCGAAGTTCTTCGGCGCCACCATGGGCATGGTAGACGGGCGCCAGCATCACGTTCTCAAGGGCAGTTTTGTGGGGGAACAGGTTGAACCCCTGGAACACCATGCCGACATGCACGATGCCGCGCATATGCACCTTGTGCCCCAGCGCGCCTTGCGGCTCCTGGCTGCCACGCAGGAACGGCTGGCCTTGCAGGGTGATTTCGCCACGGTCGAGGCTTTCGAGGCCGTTCATGGTACGAATCAGCGTGGTCTTGCCAGAGCCTGACGGGCCGATGATCGACACCACCTCGCCCCAGCGCACATTCAGTTCGACGCCCTTGAGCACTTCCAGTTCGCCATAGGCCTTGCGCACCCCGCGGGCCTGCAAGGCAAACTCGCCGGGCTCGGCCTGGCCGGGGGCACGACGCGTGGCCACCTGGTCGAGCACGGCGGGGGCGATGGCCTTGGGTTTGCGCCGGGTCACGTCCAGGTGATTCTCCAGCACCCGCAACAGCCAACTGAACACCGTCACGATGAACACGTAATAGAACGCCACGGCCAGCATGGTCTCCATTACCAGGAAGTTCTGGGTGTAGAGTTGTTGGCCCACCAGCAGGATTTCCGAAAGCGAAATCACCGACACCAGCGAGGTGAGCTTGACGATGGTGATGTATTCGTTGGCCAGTGTCGGCAACGCAACCCGCAGCGCCTGCGGCACCACAATCAACCGCTGCACGCCGCGATAACCCACGCCCAGCGCCTTGCCGGCTTCGCGCTGCCCCTTGACCACCGCCAGCAGGCCGCCCCGATGGATCTCGGCGATGTAGGCCGCCTCACTCAGCACCAGGGCGATCAGGCCCGCGGAGTAGGGGTTGGACAACACCACGCTGGTGGACGGAAACACCTGCGGCAGGTTGTAGACGAAGATCAACAGCACCAGCAACGGCAGGCTGCGGAAGAACCAGATGTAGACGCCAGCGGAGTCCCGCAGCCAGCGGCGCTCCGACTGCCGCGCCAGGGCCAGGAAAAACCCCAGCACAATGCCCAGCAGCCAGGTTTCCAGGCTCAGTTCGACCACGGTGCCGACGGCTCGCCAGAAGTCGCCGTTCCATAACAAGCCCAGGGTGTAGTGCCAATCGAATTGCATAAAGGTGCTCCGCGTTTCAGTTACCCAGTGCCGCACTGATCTCGGCGGCGTTCGGCTCGGCCAGGTTGTAGCGCGCCAGCAGCTTGCCGTAGCTGCCGTCCTGCTTGATCTGGCTCAGGGCGCCGGTCAGCGCCTGGAGCAGTGCCGGGTTTTCCTTGCGCACGGCCAGGCCGACCACCACCGGGTAGATCAACTCGCTGGAGCTGATCACGGTTTTGCCTTGCAGTTTTTCCACGGTGATCTTGGCGACCGCCGCGTCTTCCATCTGCACGTCCACCGCCTGGGCGAGCAGGGCCTGGGCGGCCTCCGGGGACGTCGGGAACTCACGCGACTCGATCGCCGGCTTGCCCGCAGGGAGGCAGTAGTCCGCCGAAACCTTGTTCAGCTTTGGCACCCACGACGCGCCCTTGATCGACCCGACGCGCTTGCCGCACAGGTCTTCCGGGCGCTGGGGCTTGAAGTCGCCGGTGCTGAGCACCATCAGCGAAGAACCGGTCTTCAGGTAGCTGAGGAAATCCACCTGTTTGGCGCGCTCGGGGGTGACGTACAGCGCCGAGGCCACCACGTCGAAACGCCGGGCGTTGACGCCGAGGATCAGGTTGGCGAAACGGGTGTCGAGAAAACGTGGTTTGAGCCCCAGTTGCTTGCCCATCAGTTGCATGAACTCCGGGTCGAAACCGGCCGGGGTCTTTTGCTCAAGGTAGGTGTAAGGCGGGTAGGTGAGGTCGGAGCCGATGGACAGCTCGCCCGGTTTCAGGGTGCCCTTGATTTCGGCAGCCGACAGCAGCGGCGTCACGCACGTCAGGGTGATCGCTAGCGCCAATGTGCGCAGGGTGTTCTTGCCCGTCAGACCTTTTTGCATGTTCGTCGCCTCGGTTGCTGGATGCAGGGAGATTTGGATTGTTCAACAATCCTGTATTGGCTAATAAGCGGGTATCGTGCCAACTAATGACTTTTCCAGGTTTTTGATGGGTTTTGACGCGTGAGACAGCCGTTTTTTGCAAGCGCGCACCCCAATTCGGGGCAATTCGTTACCGGGCGCCACGTTGTGAGGCAGGCATTTCGCGGACCATAAAGGACGCACTTATTGATAAAGTGCCGGTTCGAAACCATGAGTGAACAGCAATGACGTCGACCTCCCAACGCCGCTCAACCCTGATTGCCTTGTTGGTCGCCGTCACCTTCTTCATGGAGAACCTCGATGCCACCGTGATCGCGACCGCGTTGCCGGACATCGCCAAAACCTTCGGCGTGGGCGCGGTGGACGTGAACATCGGCATGAGCGCCTACATGCTCGCCGTCGCGGTGTTCATTCCCATCAGCGGCTGGCTGGCCGACCGCTTTGGCTCGCGGCGGGTATTCGGTTGGGCAATCGTGCTGTTCAGCCTGTCGTCACTGCTGTGCGGGTGGAGCGACAGCCTGCAGACCTTCGTCGCCGCGCGCGTGTTGCAGGGCATCAGCGGCGCGATGATGGTGCCGGTGGGGCGCCTGGCGGTGCTGCGGGCTACCGAGAAAAAAGACCTGGTGCGGGCGATTTCATTCATCACCTGGCCCGGCCTGGTGGCGCCGATACTCGGGCCGCCGGTGGGCGGGTTTATCGTTACCCACGCGTCCTGGCCGTGGATTTTCTACCTCAACCTGCCGCTGGGCCTGCTGGCGCTGATTGCCACGCTGGTACTGATCCCCAAACACGACGAGGTCACGTCCCGCTCATTCGATTTCAGCGGCTTCCTGCTGGTGGGTGTCGCCAGCGCGGCGCTGTTGTACGGCGTGGAACTGCTCGGGCAAAGCCGTGGCAGCTTGTTGCAGGGCCTGTTACTCAGCGCTGCAGGCGTGATGCTCGGTGCCTTTGCCTGGCGCCATATGCGCCGGCATGCCCAGCCGTTACTGGCGTTGGGTGTGGTGAGCGTGCGCACCTTCAGTGTGTGCCTGTGCGGCGGGTCGATTTTCCGGGTGGCCATCAGCACCTTGCCGTTCCTGCTGCCGCTGATGTTTCAACTGGCGTTCGGCCTTTCTGCATTCGATGCGGGGTTGCTGGTGCTCGCGGTATTTGCCGGCAACCTGGCGATGAAGCCGTTCACCACGGCGGTGATGCAGCGCTGGGGCTTTCGCTCGGTGCTGATGATCAACGGCATCCTTGGCGTGCTCGCGATTGCGGCCTGTGCGCTGCTGGACGAGCGCATGAGCTGGGCGCTGATCCTGTTCATTCTGTTCGTGGGTGGCCTGTCACGCTCCATGCAGTTCACCTTGTTCAACACCCTGGGGTTCGCTGATATACCCAAGGCGCAGATGAGCGACGCCTCAACCTTGTTCAGCATGTTCTTCCAGCTGAGCATGGCCATGGGCGTGGCGATTGGCGCGCTGTTGTTACGTTTTGCCATGAATTTTCACGGCAATACCGGGCAGGCCGCCACCGCCGATTTCCAGCTGACGTTTCTCCTAGTGGCGGTGATCGCCGGCGTGGCGCTGCTGGATAACCTGCGGCTGCCGCCCCAGGCCGGTGAGTCGGTTTTGCAGCGAAAGTGAACCCACGATACCTTCGGGGTATGAAGCAACACCTATTGAATATTGGACGGCTTGCGTCCCCCGCATCACTCTGCGGTGAAGTACATACGCAGGGCCCATAACAATAAAAGGCGCAACCATGACCGTGCTATTGAGTGAGCGCAGCCAGATTTTCGACCGTGCAGATGCCTATGCCGTGTCCGACTACGTCAACCAGCATGTCGGCAGCCACTGCATCCGCCTGCCGCCCAAGGGCCGCCCGCAGGCGAGCATCAGCCACCGGACCTTTTCCAGCCTGGACCTGTGCCGCATCAGCTACGGCGCGCCGGTGCGGGTGACCTCGGTGGCGCTGGAAACCATCTACCACCTGCAGATCCTGCTGCACGGCCACTGCCGCTCGAGCTCCCGTGGCGAAGAGCAGGTGTTGGGCCCCGGCGAAGTGCTGCTGATCAACCCGGATGACCCGGTAGACCTGACCTATTCCGCCGACTGCGAAAAATTCATCGTCAAGGTGCCCGTGCGCCTGCTGGAAAACGCCTGCCTTGAGCAGCACTGGACGTTGCCGCAGCCGGGCATCCGTTTTGCGGCGCCGCGCCACGCACTTGCCGAAATGGGTGGGTTCCTGCAATTGCTGGGGCTGATCTGCCATGAGGCCGAAAACGCTGCCGAACCCGAAGTGCAGGGCCTGTACGAGCGCATTGTGGCGAACAAGCTGTTGGCGCTGCTGGCCAGCAACGTCCTGCGGGTGATTCCGCGACCGGATCAGGGTGGGGGCTTTGAAGCCGTGCGTCAGTTCATCGATGAGCACCTGGCCGACGACATCAGCGTCGAACAACTGATGGCCATCGCCAGGGTCAGCGAGCGTTCGTTGTATACCTTGTTTGAACGCCAGGTCGGCCTGTCACCCCGTGACTACATGCGCCAGCGCAAGCTGGAGCGGGTGCACGCCATGCTGCAACTGGCCACGGCGCGCAGCGTGACGGAGGTGGCGCTGGATCATGGGTTTGTGCATTTGGGGCGGTTCTCCGAGGCCTATCGCAAACGCTTTGGCGAGCTGCCTTCGCAAACCTGGAAGCGCCGGCTCGCGCCAGGCGGATAACGAATTGCAGTCAGCGGATATTGAGGGGTAGGGCAAGCACATAAGGTGGGGGGGCCTGATACAAGAACAACCGAGGGCCTACCCCATGATCAGCACATTCGACCGACTCGCCCGACAATTGCGCGACTCCGTCCAGGAAGATCCCGCCACTGGGGTGTTCCGCTGCCGCCGCGACATCTTCACCGACCCCGACCTGTTTGCCCTGGAAATGAAGCACATTTTCGAAGGCGGTTGGGTCTACCTGGCGCACGAAAGCCAGGTGCCGGAGATCAACGACTACTTCACCACCTGGATCGGCCGCCAGCCCGTGGTCATCACCCGCGACAAACACGGCACGCTGCACGGCCTGGTCAACGCCTGCGCCCACCGTGGCGCGATGCTCTGCCGCCGTAAACAAGGCAACAAAGGCTCGTTTACCTGCCCTTTCCACGGCTGGACCTTCAGCAACGCCGGCAAGCTGCTCAAAGTGAAGGACGCCAAGACCGGCGCCTACCCCGACAGCTTCGACTGTGACGGCTCCCACGACTTGAAACGCCTTGGCCGCTTCGAAAACTATCGCGGCTTCCTGTTCGGCAGCCTCAGCGAGACGGTGCCGGAGCTGAGCGACTACCTGGGTGAGACCCGGGTGATCATCGACCAGATGGTCGATCAGGCCCCGCTGGGGCTGGAGGTGCTGCGGGGCAGTTCGTCATATGTGTATGACGGCAACTGGAAGCTGCAGATCGAAAACGGCGCCGACGGTTATCACGTCAGCTCCGTGCACTGGAACTACTCGGCGACCATGGGCCGGCGCAATTACGAAGCCGAAGGCACGCGCACCGTGGATGCCAATGGCTGGTCGAAAAGCCTGGGCGGCGTGTACGCCTACGAGCATGGCCATATCCTGCTGTGGACGCGCCTGCTCAACCCCGAAGTGCGTCCGGTGCATGCCCATCGCGAGGCGCTGGCCGAGCGCCTGGGCCAGGAACGCGCCGATTTTATCGTCGACCAAACCCGCAACCTGTGCCTCTACCCGAATGTGTACCTGATGGACCAGTTCTCCACGCAGATCCGCGTGGTACGGCCAATCGCGGTCGACAAGACCGAAGTCACGATCTATTGCATGGCGCCCAAGGGCGAAAGTGCCGAGGAACGCACCACGCGCATCCGCCAGTACGAAGATTTCTTCAACGTCAGCGGCATGGGTACACCGGACGATCTGGAAGAGTTCCGCGCCTGCCAGACCGGCTACCAGGGTGCGACCACCTTGTGGAATGACCTCAGCCGCGGCGCCAAACAGTGGGTCGAAGGCCCTGACGAAAACGCCCGGGCCATGGGCATGAATCCGCAGCTCAGTGGCGTCAAGACCGAGGACGAAGGCCTGTTCGTGCGCCAGCACGCCCACTGGGCCCAGAGCCTGCAACGCGCTATCGAACGGGAGCAGCAAGGCTTGATCGCGACGGACAAGGAGGTGCTGGCATGAGTGCTTCCCGTGACCGCCTGCTGGACTTTCTGTACCGCGAAGCCCGCCTGCTGGATGACCGCCAGTGGGATGAGTGGCTCGAATGCTATTCACCCAAGGTCGAGTACTGGATGCCGGCCTGGGACGACCACGACACGCTGACCGAAGACCCCCAGAGAGAAATCTCGCTGATTTATTACCCCAGCCGCGACGGCCTGGAAGACCGGGTGTTCCGGATCAAGACCGAGCGCTCCAGCGCCAGCACCCCGGAGCCGCGCACCGCGCACCTGATCACCAACCTCGAAGTGCTGGCCGACGACGGGCAGCACGTGGAGTTGCGTTTCAACTGGCAAACCCTCAGCCATCGCTACAAGACCACGGATACGTACTTCGGTACCTCGTTCTATCGCCTCGACATCCGCGCCGAACAGCCGCTGATCACGCGCAAGAAGGTGGTGCTGAAAAACGACTACATCCATCAGGTCATCGATATCTACCACATCTGAGGACATGCCCATGACGTACTCCATTGCCCTGAACTTCGAGGACGGGGTAACCCGTTTCATCGACTGCAAGGTGGGTGAAAAGGTCCTCGACGCGGCCTTTCGCCAACGTATCAACCTGCCCATGGACTGCTCCGACGGTGTGTGCGGCACCTGCAAATGCCGCTGTGAAACCGGCGCCTATGATTTGGGCGACGACTACATCGAAGACGCTCTGAGCGAGGATGAAGCCGCTGAGCGCCAGGTGCTCACCTGCCAGATGGTGCCGCAGTCGGACTGCGTGATTGCCGTGCCGGTGCCGTCCGGTGCCTGCAAGACCGGCACCGCGCAATTTGCCGCGACGGTGGCGAGTATTACCCGGCATGCCGATGCAGCGTTGGAAGTCAGCTTCGAACTGGATCAGGCGCCGGTGTTCCTGCCGGGGCAATACGTGAATATCGGCGTGCCCGACAGTGGGCAGACCCGCGCGTATTCCTTCAGCAGTCGCCCCGGCGACAAACGCGCGAGCTTCCTGATCAAGCATGTGCCCGGCGGGTTGATGAGTGGCTGGCTGGAGCGTGCCCAGCCGGGCGACGCGGTGCCGATGACCGGGCCGCTGGGCAGTTTCTACCTGCGCGAAGTGGCGCGGCCACTGCTGTTGCTGGCAGGTGGTACGGGGGTGGCGCCGTTCCTGTCGATGCTTGAAGTGTTGGCCGAGCGCGAGGAAACCCGGCCGGTCACGCTGATCTACGGCGTGACGCGGGACCAGGACCTGGTGATGGTCGAGGCGCTGGAGGCGTTCGCCCAACGCCTGCCCAACTTCGGTTTTGTCACCTGCGTGGCCGACCCCCAGACCGCGCACCCCCGGCAGGGGTATGTCACCCAGCACATGGCCGCTGACGTGCTGAACGATGGCGACGTGGATGTGTACCTGTGCGGGCCGCCACCGATGGTCGACGCGGTACGCCAGCACTTCAAGAACCAGGGCGTCACCCCCGCCAGCTTCCACTACGAGAAGTTCACCCCCAACGCCATCGTCACCGGCGACGCCGCCTGAGGAATCCCCCATGACTCCACGTTTCAACACCCAGGTTGCGCTGGTGACAGGCGCCGCCCAGGGCATCGGCCGGCGGGTTGCCGAGCGTTTGCTGGAAGAGGGCGCCTGGCTGGTGGCCGTCGATCGCTCGGAACTCGTGCATGAATTGCAGCATGAGCGGGCGCTGATCCTCACCGCCGACCTGGAGCAGCATGCCGAATGTGCCCGTGTGATGGCCGCTGCCAAGGCGCGGTTCGGGCGTATCGACATCCTGGTCAACAACGTCGGCGGGACCATCTGGGCCAAGCCCTTCGAGCACTACGCCGAGAACGAAATCGAAGCCGAGGTGCGCCGCTCGCTGTTCCCGACCCTGTGGTGCTGCCATTGCGTGTTGCCCTACATGCTGGAGCAGGGCAGCGGTGCCATCGTCAATGTCTCGTCCGTGGCCACGCGCGGAGTGAATCGCGTGCCGTATGGCGCAGCCAAGGGCGGCGTCAACGCCCTGACCGCGTGCCTGGCCCTGGAGACCGCCGGCAGCGGCATTCGGGTCAACGCCACCGCACCCGGTGGCACCGAGGCGCCACCGCGGCGGATCCCGCGCAACAGCCAGCCCCAGAGCGACCAGGAGCGCGTCTGGTACCAGCAGATCGTCGACCAGACCCTCGACAGCAGCCCGATGAAGCGCTACGGCAGCATCGACGAACAAGCCGGCGCGATTCTGTTTCTGGCCTCTGATGAGGCCTCCTACATCACGGGCGTCACCTTGCCGGTAGGAGGCGGCGACCTCGGCTGACCCAGCGCCGTACCTGCAGACACTGACTCACAACAACAATAATGAGAGCACTGCCATGCGTACCCATGACGTCAATTCGATTATCGATAATGCCCATTTCAATCGTTTCCACTGGCTGGTGGTCAGCCTGTGTGCTGTGCTGTTGATCTTTGACGGTTATGACTTGTTCATCTACGGCGTGGTCTTGCCGTCGATCATGAAGGAATGGGGACTATCGCCCCTGCAGGCCGGCGCTCTGGGCAGTTATGCGCTGTTCGGGATGATGTTCGGCGCGCTGGTCTTCGGCAGCCTGGCCGACAAGTTCGGTCGCCGCAAAGGCATCGCCATCTGCTTTGCCTTGTTCAGCGTCGCCACGGTGATTAACGGTTTTGCCAGCAACCCGACTGAGTTCGGAATCTGCCGGTTTATTGCCGGGCTCGGCTGTGGCGGCCTGATGCCCAATGCGGCCGCACTGATTACCGAATACGCACCGAAGAAAATGCGCAGCATCCTGATGGCGGTGATGTTTGGCGGGTACTCGCTGGGCGGCATGCTGTCGGCCGGCGTGGGGATTTTCATGCTGCCGCGTTTTGGCTGGTCGTCCATGTTCTTCGCCGCGGCGATCCCGCTGCTGCTGATGCCGTTGATTGTGTACTGGCTGCCTGAGTCCATCGGGTTCCTGATTCGCCAGGGCCGCAAGGAACAGGCGCGTGAGCTGCTCAAGCGCCTGTCGCCGCAGACCCGGATCGACCCGCAAGACCAACTGCTCGTCAGCGCCGGTAAAGGCAAGGGCGCTTCGGTGCTGGAGTTGTTCCGACACGGCCTGGCCTTGAGGACGGCGGCGATCTGGGTCGCGTTTTTCTGCTGCCTGTTGATGGTCTACGCCCTGAGTTCCTGGCTGCCCAAACTGATGGCGGGTGCCGGTTACAGCCTGGGATCGAGCCTGTCGTTCCTGCTGGCGCTGAATTTTGGCGGCATCGCCGGGGCGCTTGTCGGTGGCTGGCTGTGTGACCGGCTTAACCTGGTGAAGGTGGTGATCGGTTTCTTTATCGCCGCGCTGCTCTCCATCAGCCTGCTGGGTATCAAGAGCCCGATGCCGGTCCTGTACCTGCTGATCTTTTTTGCCGGCGCCACCACCATCGGCACGCAAATCCTGCTGTACGCCGGCGCCGCACAACTCTATGGCTTGAACATTCGAGCCACCGGCCTGGGCTGGGCTTCCGGTATCGGTCGTACCGGCGCCATCGTCGGCCCGCTGCTGGGCGGCGCGCTGATGGGGATTGAACTGCCGCTGCACCTGAACTTCATGGCCTTTGCCATCCCCGGGGCCATCGCCGTGCTGGCGATGACGGCGTATGCGCTGAATGAGCGTCGGGGCCGGCAGGAGGTGATCGCCGCCCCGGCGCAGTAACTGTCGATAACAATAACTAAGAGCAACGACATGAACACACAACGTATCTGGCTATCCCTGTTGGGCGTGCCCCTTGCGGCGACGGCGGCCGAGGGCGGGTTTTTCGAGGACTCCACCGCCACCTTGCAGGCGCGCAACTATTACTTCAGCCGCGATTTCTCGGACATCGTCGGCGCCAACAAGCAATCAAAGGCAGAGGAGTGGGGCCAGGGTTTTATCCTGACCTATAAATCCGGCTACACCCCGGGGCCCGTGGGCTTTGGCCTGGATGCCCTGGGCACCCTCGGCCTCAAGCTCGACAGCAGCCCGGACCGCACCAATACCGGCCTGCTCCCGGTCAAGGGCGACGGCAGCGCCCCGCATGATTACAGCCGTTTGGGCCTGACCTTCAAGGCCAGGTTTTCCAGGACCGAATTGAAGGTCGGCGAACTGCAACCGAACCTGCCGGTGCTGGCCTTCAGCGATATCCGCTTGCTGCCGCCGAGCTATCAGGGCGTGAGTGTCAGCTCCGGCGAAATCGCCGGCCTTGCGCTACAGGCCGGGCACTTGACCACCACCCGCCTGCGCAACGAAGCCGGCGACGAGAAAATGATCGCCATGCTCGGCCATGTGCCGCAACGCGGCGCTGAAAGTGATGGGTTCAACTACGTCGGCGGCGACTACGCCTTCAACACCAACCGCACCAGCGTCAGCTACTGGCATGGCCAACTCAAGGACATCTACCGCCAGGACTTTGTCGGCCTCAAGCACAGCCAGCCAATGGGTGAGTGGACGCTCGGCGCCAACCTCGGCTACTACGATGCCCGGGAAGACGGCGACAAACTGCTCGGCAAGATCGACAACCAGGCGTTTTTCTCGCTGCTGTCGGCCAAGCATGGCGGCCATATCTTCTACGTCGGTTATCAAGCCATGTATGGCGACAGTGCCTTCCCGCGGGTCTTCGCCAACATCACGCCGCTGGGCAACGAAGTACCCACCTACGAGTTTGCCTACACCGACGAGCGCTCCTGGCAAGTGCGGTACGACTATGACTTCGTGGCGCTGGGCATTCCGGGGCTGACCACCACCGTGCGTTATATCACCGGTAACAACGTGACCACCGGCGCGGGTTATGAAGGCAAGGATCGCGAGCGCGACCTGGATATCGGCTATGTGGTGCAAAGCGGCACATTGAGCGGCCTGGGCATTCGGGTGCGCAATGTCATGGCCCGTTCAAACTACCGCAGCGACATCGACGAGAACCGGCTGATCCTCAGTTACACCTGGAAGCTGCTTTAAACCCCGCCCTGGCACGTGCCCATGACCTGGTAGTGGACGGTATGGCTGGCGCCCTGGCTGTCGAGATACACCATGGTCGCCGGTTCTACCTGGCAGCTGCCCGGCACGGGCGTGATTGAAACAACGTGTTGGATATCCAGCGCTTCATTGCTGCCGGCCGCCATGGCGCCGGCGGCGGTGAAAAACAGGAGCAGGCTGAGCCATTTGATATTCATGATGAGTTCCTCTGTGAGTAGGGTTCATTTTAGTGATTGCCGCAGCGGGATAAAGACAGGAACAGGTGAATGACTCGTACGTATCACGTAGCAATCGAGGGGCAATGTTGATGGATTTGCTCAATGGCATGCAGGTGTTTGCCCGGGTTGTCGACACTGGCAGCTTTGCCGCAGCGGCCGAGGCGCTGGACCTGTCCGGGGCACACGTATCACGGTTGATCTGCGAGCTGGAAAAACACCTGCAGACCCGCCTGTTGCAACGCACCACCCGGCGCCTGGGCCTTACCGATTCGGGCGAGCGCTTTCTGTTGCGCTGTCGCGACATTCTTGAAGACGTCAGGGAAGCCACGGCAGAAGCCAGCGGCGCGCACCTTAACCCGCGCGGGCGATTGCGGGTGCATTGCATGAGCGGGTTGGGGGTGCTGATCACGCCGCTGATTGCCCGCTACAGCGAGCAATACCCGGACGTGTCCATCGAGTTGACCCTGTCCCAGCAGAACCCGGACCCGCTTGAAGAGGGTCACGACGTGGTGATCTCCATCGCCCATTCGTTGCCGGATTCGGCGCTGGTCAGTCAGACGATCGGGCAGTTGTTCAGTGTGCCCTGTGCGGCACCGGGGTATCTGGCCCGGTACGGCGTGCCCGAGCATCCGCAGCAGTTGATGCAGCATCGACGGTTGCATCTGCAGGATTTCCAGGAGGATGCGTGGTTGTTCAAGGGGCAAGAGGGCGAGATTGCGATTTCGCCGGGTGACACCTTCAGGACCAATGTCGCGGATGCGATGGTCAAGGCGACGCAGGAAGGAATGGGCATCAGCTTGTTGCCGTTCTTCAGCGCCAACCCGGCGCTGCGCGAGGGCTCGTTGGTGCGGCTGTTGCCCGGATATCGGCTACGGGAGCGGAGCATTTTCGCGGTGTATCCATCAAGGCGCTTTCTGGATGCCAAGGTGCGGACGTGGGTCGGGTTTTTGCAGGCGCGATTGCCGGGGTTGTTGGCGGAGCAGTTGGCAGTGATTGAGGCACCTTGAGGCTAGCGCGTTGCCGTACGGCGAATGTAGCGCGCCGGCGACGAGCCCAGTGTCTTGCGAAACATGCTGATGAACGAACTGACCGACTCATACCCCAGCGCCTCGGCGGTCCGTTGCACCGATTCGCCCTCGGCCAGGCTCTGCAAGGCCACGATGATTTGCCATTGTTTGCGCCATTGGCCAAAAGTCAGGCCTGTTTCGCTCTTGACCAGGCGGGCCAGGGAGCGCTCGCTCATGGCCACCTGGCGTGCCCACTGGGCCATGGTGCAACGGTTTGACGGGGCCTGGGCCAGGCCGCGGGCGATGAAGCGCAACTGCGTAGCAGCGGGGAGCGGCAGGTACAACTGCTCCGAAGGAGCCAGTTCCAGTTGTTCAAGGAGCACGCTCGCCACGCGCGAATTGGCAGAGGCAGGCGGATAATCCTGGGGCTGGGCGCTCAGGTGCAGGATCAACGCCAGGACCAGCGGCGAAAGCACCAGCGTGCAGCATTTCTCCGGTAGCGCGGCGGCGCCGGGCTCGACAAACAGATAGCCGATCCTGCCGTTGGCGGTCACCCGGTTGCTGTGGGCGATACCGCCCGGAATCCACACGCCGAAGCCCGACGGCACCATCCACACGCCATCCTCTACGGTACACACGATACCGCCGTGATATGCCACCACCAGTTGGCCTTTGCGGTGGCTGTGCACGGGGAATTCGGTGTCGTTGCGCTGGCTGCCGAGCATCAACGCGACGGCGGGCTGATCAAAACTGTCCAGTTCGAATTGATCAACGCCCTGGAGCTTCATCTCGCCCATGTTGCACCGCCTCGATTGTCTGAAATTGATTATATCCTGGCAGCATACTCAATATCGGCACGACCTTGCAGTCCCTACCATCTTCATCAAGGCGATCAAGGTGATTGCCGACTGCGAGATTCAACCGATGCTCAGCGAAATCACGATTGCCCACCTCTACATTCCTCCGTTCTTGCTCTACGTCGGCGTTGCAGCCCTGGTGTACGGGCTACTGGAGCGGGCCCTGCGGCGCTGGCTGGATTGGGCCTGGCACCCCAGCCTGGCGCGTTTCTTTGTGTCGCTGATCGTGCTCTCGACCTTGGTTCTGAGCTTTTGAGGGCAGCGCGATGATCATCAAACACATCCTCAAGACCCTCGTCACCCTGGTGCTCGGGCTGGCCGCATTGCTGTTCTGCACGCAACTGTGGCGCGCCTATGAGTTGGCCCCCTGGACGCGGGACGGGCGTGTCAGCGCGCAAGTCATCTGTATTGCCCCCGAGGTGTCCGGCCAGGTCGAACACCTGCTGGTGGGCGACAACCAATGGGTCGCCAAGGGCGCGTTGCTCTACCAGATCGATCGCAGCAGCTACTTGCTTGCCCAGCAACAGCGCACGGCCGAGCTTGCCGAGGCGCGCAGTGTCTTCGAGCAGCGCAGTGCACAGCTCAAACGCCGCAACCAGCTCGGCGATGCGATTGCGCGGGAGGAAACCGACAACGCAGCCCGGGACCTGGCGGTGGCCAGGGCGCGCCTGGATGCGGCCCGCAGCCAACTGGCCCATGCGCGGCTGGATCTGGACCGCACGACGATTCGTTCGCCGGTCGACGGCTATGTGACCCAGTTGCGGCTGCAGCCGGGTGACTACGCGGCAGCGGGCGAGACCAATATCTTTGTGGTCGATAGCCATAGCTTCTGGGTCACCGGTTACTTCGAGGAGACCAAGCTGGCCGGTGTTCGGGTGGGGGCTGTGACGTCCATCAAGCTGATGGGTTTTTCACCGCTGCTCGAAGGGCATGTGGCGAGCATTGGTCGGGGCATTGCCGACGGTAACGAGCTGCGCAGTAACAGTGGTTTGCCCCAGGTGGCGCCTACGTTCAGCTGGATACGCCTGGCCCAGCGCGTGCCCGTGCGGATTGAACTGGACAAGGTGCCGCCCGGTGTGGAGTTGGCGGCGGGGATGACCGCCAGCATCGACGTTGCCGAGGAGGGCACGGCGCCGCGCTGGAGGCTGGTGCAATGGCTTCAGGCGTTCATGTGATGCTCCGTGCACTGCGCATGCTGGGGCATGGGAAGCTGCTACCTCGGGCTATGTGCTGCGTAGTCTTTTGGCGGCCTCATTGGCCCTGTGGCTGGGGTTCCAATTACACCTGGATTCGCCGTTCTCGGCCGCCTCAACCGTGTTGTTGCTGATCCATCCGCTGCAGGGGGTAGTGGTTGGCAAGGGCTTCCACCGGGCACTGGGCACCCTCGTGGGGTTGGCTGTGGCATTGGTCCTGACCAGCCTGTTCGCCCAGCAAATGCTGCTGTTTATCCTCGGGATCGGGGTATGGCTGGGCCTTTGTGTCGGCGCCATGACCGTGTTTCGGCACTACCAGGCCACGGCGGCGGTGGTCGCCGGCTACACCGTTTGCCTGGCCCTGGGGCCCGCCATCGTCGCGCCACAGCAAGGTTTCGAACATATCGTCGGGCGGGGCACGGCCGTTGTTCTGGGGGTGTTGAGCCTGTGCCTGGTGGCCACATTATTCAGCCGCAAGACCGTCGAGCGCACACTGACCATGGCACTTCGCGACGTCTCGTCGCGCACCCTGCGGTTATTGGCCGTGCGGTTTGACGGCGGGCCGGCGCGTGCGCAGGACCCGCTGGCCATCGATATCAGCAAAGTGGACGACCTTCTCGGGATTGGTCGGGGCGAGTCGGTGCTGATCCGCGCCAGGCTGGCGACCCTGCAGGCAGGACTTGCGTATCTGCATGCCGTGGTGCTCGACGAATGTGCGATACCTTCGCACGCTGGAATCGGCGCACAGTTGCGCCAGCTGGCTGAAGCCATGCCCGGGTTTTGCGTGGCGGCCGATCGTGTCCGGGAGCTGCAAGCCAGCCTTGAACCAGGCGCGAGCCAGCGGCGTCTGAATGAACCATTGGCCGAACTGGCCAGCGCCTTGTCGAGTTTTGCCTGCCTTGAGCGCGCGCCCCTGCCGCCGGCCCGCGCCGTGGGGTTTCACCGACACTACGGCGCTGCACTGCGTAACGGTGTGCGAGCGTTGCTGGCCACGCTGGCGACCGGTGCTGTCTGGTACCTCACCGGCTGGGACCAGGGGCCAACCTTGCTGGCCGTACTGGGTCCGTTCTGCACCTTGTTGGCCACCAGCGCGGCGCCCGAGCAAGGCATTGCGAGCCTTGCCAGGGGAACCTTCTACGCAATCCTGGCAGCGGCGGGGTGCAAGTTCCTGCTGTTGCCGCACATCAGCGGGTTCGGGTTGCTCACGGTGGTGCTGGTTGCGTTCTGGGCGGTCGGGATTCATGCCACGACCCGGCCGCGCCATGCCCTGCAAGGCGTCGCCTACCTGATTACGTTCAACACCCTGGTCGGCACCGCCGGGACCGCCCAATACGACTTCGCTGACTTCGCGAATCAAGCCCTGGCCTGGATGGTGACGCTTGCTATCTGCCTGCTGGCCTTCCAGTTGCTGCCGGGGAAACCCGCCAGCCACGCCGACGTCCTGAGGACCGCGCTGCACAAGGACACACGCCGGTTACTCCGTCACGGGCACCGCATGGATCTTCTGAAGTGGCAGGCCACGCAACAGCACCGGATGGTTGCCCTGCAAGCGCTGTCGGGCGCCGATGAGGCCGGTGCCGTCTCGCTTCAACTGGGTCGACAGTTAAGGTTGCTGCACCCCAAGACACGCGACCTGAAGCCTGATTCATCAATCGCCAGGTGTGTGCAAGCGGGCGATCGGCGTATTGCCAGATATGCCTTCGATTCAGCGATCAGCGCGGCCCAGGCCCGGCGTACGTCGAGATCACTGTTCCGCCTTGGTGCCCTCGACCTGGCTGCTTGTTACCGGGATTTGGCGGGGTTGCTCGACCAATACCAGCGTGCCGATATCCGAACCAGTTTCAGCTACAACAACGAAGGTGAGATGAAATGAAGCAACTCCTTATCTGGACGCTTTTCGGGATGATCGTGTCTGTGCCAATGGCGGTGCAGGCATCGGACGGGGCTGAGGCGCTGGCCCGCTGGCAACAGCAATTCAAACAAGAGCAAAAAAAGCTCGCCGAGCACCGGGCGCCTGGCCGTGATTCAAGGCCCAAGGCCGATCGCCAGCGATGAGCCGGTTCCCGGGGAATTGCAATCTGTTCAGAGCGAAGTGACGAGTTCGGTGTGATGCCCGGCGGTGCTGTTGCTTTATAGGCTGTCCGGGTCGCCAAAGAACATCTGAATCCGCGACCTTAACCACCGTTCCCCCGGATCATTGTCCTGGGACCCACGCCACGCCATGTGCAATTCAAAGGTGCGCACCGGCAGTGGCGGCTCCTCAGCCCGCAAGCCACCCGCTGAAGTCAACGCTTCAGCGGCATAGTCCGGCACGGTCGCGACAATATCGGTGCCCGCCAGCAACGTCCCCAGCCCATTGAACTGCGGCACAGCCAGCACGACATGGCGCTTGCGGCCCAGTTTTTCCAGTTCTTCATCCAGAAACCCGCTCAAATCCCCGGCAAACGACACCAGGGCATGGGGTCGGGCGCAGAAGTCATCCAGGCTCATGGAACCCGGCATGCTGTCGGCCCGCAGCAGCATCGGCTTGCTGCGGCGCAATACCTTGCGCTTGGCGTTGGCCGGCAAATCGGTGGTGTAGCTCACGCCGATGGAGATTTCGCCGGAGGCCAGCAGGCCGGGCATCAGGATGTAGTTGACGCGGCGCACTACCAGCACGATGCCGGGGGCTTCGGCCCGCAGGCGCTTGAGCAGCAGCGGCAGCAGGGCGAATTCGACGTCGTCCGACAGGCCGATGCGGAATACCGCGGTGCTGGTGGCCGGGTCGAATTCGGAGGCGCGGCTGACGGCCGTGGAAATCGAGTCCAGGGCCGGGGAGAGCAGGGCGAAGATTTCTACCGCACGGGCCGAGGGCTCCATGCTGCGTCCGGTACGCACGAACAACGGGTCGTCGAACAGGCCGCGCAGGCGTGACAGGGCTGCGCTGATGGCCGGCTGGCCAAGGAACAGTTTCTCGGCAGCGCGGGTCACACTGCGCTCATGCATCAAGGTTTCGAATACGATCAACAGGTTGAGGTCGACACGACGCAGGTCGTTACGGTTCATCTTGTGTCCCAGGCGGCGTCAGTAAACTTGACGGGAGCGGTCATATAAGAACAATGACCGGCATGAATCTTACGGGGAAAGGCTGGTACTCTGCACCGGCTAATTCAGTTTTCCTACATGGCTTGGCACCTTTTCCGTATGTGCGGAATCAATGACAGGCATGTCGACTATTAACGGCGACCGGTGGTCTTGCCCCGAAAGCCCAGATAGAGTTCATGGCAATAGAGGTTACTTTGACGAGGTTTGCGATGTCCCGCACGATCCGTTTTCACAAGTTTGGTCCGGCCGAGGTGCTCAAATGCGAAGAGCATGCAGCCGCTAAGCCCGCACCGGGCGAAGTGCAGGTGCGCGTCGAGGCGATTGGCATCAGCTGGTACGACATTCTGTGGCGCCAGAACCTGGCGTCGTCCCATGCCCGCTTGCCTTCCGGCCTTGGCCATGAAATGGCCGGCGTGGTTGTGGCCGTTGGCGAGGGTGTCGACGACCTGGCGGTGGGTGACAAGGTCGCCAGCTTCCCGGCCGAGAGCCCGAATGACTACCCGGTGTACGGCGAACAGATCGTCCTGCCGCGCTCGGCGCTGACCCGCTACCCGGATGTCCTGAGCCCGATCGAAGCCAGCGTGCACTACACGCCGCTGCTGATTGCCTACTTTGCGTACATGGACCTGGCGCGGGTCAAACCCGGGCAATTCGCCCTGGTAACGGACGCCAGCCACTGTGCCGGCCCATCGTTCGTGCAACTGGGCAAAGCCCTGGGTGTGCGGGTGATTGCTGCGACCAAGACCAGTGATGAGCGCGAATACCTGCTGTCCCTCGGGGCCGAGAAGGTCATCGTCACCGAAGAGCAGGACCTGCTGATGCAAGTCAACAAGTTCACCGACAACCGCGGCGTAGACGTGGTGTTCGATGGCTTGGGTGGCCCGCAGATGTCGTTGCTGGGTGATGTGCTGGCGCCGCGTGGCAGCCTGGTGCTGTACGGCCTGCAAGGTGGCAACCAGACGCCATTTCCGGCCTGTGCGGCGTTCCAGAAGAACATTCAGTTCTTTGTGCACTGCATCGGCAACTTCACCGGCAAACCGGAACTGGGCATCATCCAGGACCAGGTGGCCTTGCAGCGAGCCCTGCGTGACATCAACCAACTGACCGCCGACAAGGTGCTGGTACCGCTGAAAACCACGGTATTTCCGTTCAGCCAGTTCGTTGAAGCGCACCGCTATATGGACGAATGTCCGTGCCGTGAACGGGTTGCCTTGCAGGTAGAAACTGTTTGATCTGTGGGAATATTCTCAAGCGAGTATTCCTGCCCCCGGGCGCATGGGGCAAATGCGCCATTTGACAGGACTTAACCTGCCCACCGCTTGAATCGGGATTTCAGTACTTCAGCCCGATAAACCAGATGTATGCCCCTGACGCCGCCCTGAATCCCAGCGCGGCGTTGTCGTGTCTGCACACTCGATACCCCATGCAAGCCCCCATCTGAACCGGTTTTAGCCGGCGCTCTGTATCTGTTAATCATTATTCAAGTGCCGATAATTGCCCCGTCACTTTTATCTCAAGGATTGAGCAATGATTGAATATATGAAATCACCCCGTACATCCGTCAAGCCCAATAATGTTTCCCATGGCTGTTTTGCCGGAACATCAATATTGAAGTGGGTTATGTCGGATGTTTCTCTAGTTTGTAAGTTAAAGCAGCGTAGGAAGTTGTCAGAGCGTTCCTAAGACTTTCGGTTTGGGCTGCGTGCCCCTTGGCTTGGCGCCTTTTCGGGACTGGAAGCCCCCAAAGGCCGGCTTGGCAGGTAGGGCCCGGTGCTAATCTCCATTGAATGTCACATGTTGTAACGCCCCTACAGAAACAACAGGTCAGGCAAATGCCGTCAACGATTGCCCGAAACTGATATTTCAACTCAGGTAGTAGAACTATGAGCGCTATTCACGAACAAGCCATGAACTATGTCTATCAACAAGTATTGCAACGCTTGATAGGGCATTTCTCTCGAACAGAACGTACCTCGCTCCAGTTATTGATTCAACGAATCGTGGTAGCGGCAGGCGGCATGGAGCGGATCGGTGAATACAAGGTGCTGGTCGCTCACGGCGCAGGCGCCGGCAGCAGCTATGTCCTGGCGTTGTTGCGCGCAGCCCAGCTGACGCTTGCAGGCCGGGCGCCGCGGACGTTTCAACTGCGGGTCGCGACCTTGCGCCATGCCGGCATGTCGCAAAATGCCCTGGACACGCTGCATCGCGGCTACAGCGCGCTGTTCATGCATGACGATGCGCGTGTCGAATTGCTGATGGTCGAGAATCAGGAAGTCTTGCCGTTCAACCACCTGCGGCCGGCCTCCAGTGCGGCGCGCGATACCAGCCGGCGCAATATGCTGATGGTGGGGCACCTGACCTCGGGAGATCTTCGCCAAACCCTGTGCAACGACGCCTACCTGGCCCTCGGTGACTTTTACCAGCGCGTCACCACATGCAATGGGGGCGTGCACGCGCTGGTCAGCGGTGACTCCGCGCGCAAGCAGCGGGAGTACCTGGCGTGGCTGAAGAAGGCTGCGCTGGCGAGCGGTGCAGAGATCCCGCCGCGCCAGCCCCAGGTGCTCAGCGGGCTGTTCGCGCGCATGGATGAGTGGAGCAACGCCTATTACTGCGACCTTTACGGCGAGCGCTACGCCGTCGCCGATAAGTCCGACACGGACAACCATCGCCACTTGGCCTATATCGGCGCTGCCGACCTTAAGGACGCGGCCGAATACTCCTCCGGGCCGCTGTTGCGTCAGTTCATGGGCTATGAACCGGACGAGTTTGGCTTTCATTTCAGCCACGCGAGCTATGCGAACCCGTTGCTGATGGCCCATCTGCGGGGCCTGCAGGCCGAGTGCCTGCGGGAACTGGATTACGAGGAGGGCGCACAGGGCTTCATGCAGCAGGCCGCGCTGTTCATGCGGCGCAAGCAGATTCCCGAACACCTGATTGCCCAGGCAGCGACCCAGGATGGCCGAGCGCTGGCGGCCGACTACGCCCAGGCGCTGTTCCGATTGGATGAAAGCCAACTGAACTGCCTGATGTTTTCGCCGTTTATCCGTCACGGCGAGCGCCTCGAAAGCTTTTTGCGCCAATGCCACCCCGGCATGCTGGTGGCGCTCCCCGAGCTGCACAAGGCGCTGCAAGGCAAGCCGGTGGCCGAGATGCTGGTGCAATGGGCCATCGACACCAGCGGGTTGCCGATCGACCTGCTGCAACATCTCTATCGCAAGCGGCCCGCCACCGGCGTGCCGGGCATGGCCGAGACGCCACAGCAAGGTGCGCCCGCCCTGGCAGCCTACCAACTGGCGGGGCGTTAAGCGGGTGGCGGCGGGTGACCAGCGATGAACCTCAGGGACGACCGGCAAACCGACTTCGCCTACCAGGCGGTGTATCGCTACATGATCAACCTCATCGGCGAGGTGGGCACGGATGCCCGGGTAAAACTGCCATCATTGCGGCAGCTGGCGGAGCGCCTGAATGTGTCGATCTCGACCATTCAATACGCTTACTCGTTGCTCGAGAAGGAGGGCCGGGTGTACTCGGTGCCCAAGTCGGGCTACTACGCCTGGCCGGTATTGAATAAACCGCCAGGCAGCAGCGGTGGCGACCTGCTGGAGCGCCTCTATGCCAGTGCGCGACGCCCGGGAATGCGCGTGCTCAGCGCCGATGAACCGGCACTTGCGGCGTCACTGGACGCAGCGCTGTTGCTGCTCGAGCGCGAACTGTTGCGGCATTACCCGCATCATCTGCAGCCATGGTCGCAGCCCTGTGGTGTGTGGGAACTGCGGGCGACGCTCGCGGCGCGCTATACCTCGTCGCCGACCCGTTGCTGGCAGGCGGACGAGGTATACATCGGCGCCGACTTGCGCGGGGTACTGGAAATCCTGATCGAGGTGCTGGGTCTCAAGGGCGCTGCGATCATCGTCGAATCCCCGTGTGACTGGCTGATCCTGCGGTTGTTGCAGGGGGCAGGCGTGAGGATTCTCGAATTGCCATTCACGGCGGACGACGGCCTGGACCTGGCGTTGTTCGAGCAATTGCTCAGCACCGAGCCGGTGCAGCTGGCGTTGCTGTCATCCGGTGTCAGCCTGCCGTCCGGCGTAGTCCTGTCCACCCATGATCGCCTGCAGCTAGTGCGATTGCTGGACCAGCATGGCTGTTGGTTGTTAGAAAATGACAGCCATGGTGACCTCGGCTTCGGGCAGCCAATTACCGCGTTACGGGACCTGGCCAATCCCGAGCGGCTGATGGTGTTTTCCACGTTCGAGAAGATGCTCGGGCCGGAAGCGCCGTTTGGCTATTTGCTGTCGCGCCACCTCAGCGGCGAGCTGCAGCGCCAGTTCCTGTTGCGCGCATTCCGGTTGTCCTCTATCCGCCAGCGCGCGATTGCGCGGCTCTATCAAAGCGGGCGCATCGACCAGCATCTGCGGGAGTTGCGCCCGCAACTCAAAGAGCAGGCCCGGCTCATGGGCCTGCGGCTGGACACGCATCTGGGCAACCAGGTGAGCTACCGAATGCCCGCCGCTGGCGCGACCTTCTGGTTGCGCTCAGAGGCCCCGGTGGATATGCGCCAAGTGTTCCAGCGCCTGCTCACCCGGCAGGTGGTGATTGCGCCGGGGGAGTTGTTCAGCCTCAGTGGCCTGCACTGCCAGCATCTGCGGCTGAGCCATGCCGTTGACGGCGCCCATAACCTGGAGAATGCCCTGGATGAGCTGGCTCTGGCGCTCAGGCAGGCACAGACCGGCACTGAATGAAATTTCGCTGATTGCTGTAGGATTTATAACGTCGCGGAGCAGTCCAAGTCCCAGTAAACTGCACTTTTTTCCGAATCCTTCTCTTTCAGAGGTTTATGCATGACTCTCAGTCCTTTTGCGGGCAAGCCGGCACCAGCTCAATTGCTGGTAGACATCCCGCGACTGGTAACGGCCTATTACACCGGCCAGCCTGATGCAGCGATCTCCACCCAGCGCGTCGCCTTTGGTACCTCCGGGCACCGCGGCAGCTCGTTCGACCTGAGCTTCAACGAATGGCACGTGCTTGCCATCAGCCAGGCCATTTGCCTGTACCGTGAAGCCCAGGGCATCAACGGCCCGCTGTTTGTCGGCCTCGACACCCACGCGTTGTCCACCCCGGCCGGCGCCAGTGCGCTGGAAGTACTGGCCGCCAATGGCGTGCACGTGATGCTCGCCGAAGGCGATGAGTACACCCCGACACCGGCGATTTCCCACGCCATCATTTGCTACAACCGCGGCCGCACCAGCGGTTTGGCCGACGGCATCGTGATCACGCCGTCCCACAACCCGCCACAAAGCGGCGGCTACAAGTACAACCCGCCCAACGGCGGCCCGGCCGACACCCACATCACCAAGTGGATCGAAGCCAAGGCTAACGAACTGCTGGCCAATAAGCTGGCCGGGGTCAAGCGCATCACCCATGCCCAGGCGCTGAAGGCCGACACCACTCATCGCCACGACTACCTCAACACCTACGTGGCCGACCTGGTCAACGTCATCGACTTCGATGCCATCCGCAACGCTGGCTTGCGCCTGGGCGTCGATCCGCTGGGCGGAGCAGGGGTGCGCTACTGGTCGGCCATCGCCGAGCATCACCGCCTGAACCTCGACGTGGTGAACACCGAAGTGGATTCGACCTTCCGCTTCATGAGCGTCGACTGGGACGGCCAGATCCGCATGGACCCGTCCTCCAGCTACGCCATGCAGGGGTTGATCGGCCTCAAGGACCGTTATGACGTGGCCTTCGCCTGCGACCCGGACCACGACCGCCATGGCATCGTGACGCCGTCCGGTGGCTTGCTGGCGCCGAACAACTACCTGGCCGTGTCCATCGACTACCTGTTCCAGAACCGCCCCGAGTGGCGCGCTGATGCTGCGGTGGGCAAGACCGTGGTCAGCAGTGGCTTGATTGATCGCGTGGCCAAGCGCATTGGCCGTCGCCTGTACGAAGTGCCGGTGGGCTTCAAGTGGTTTGCCGATGGCCTGTTCGACGGTTCGCTGGGTTTTGGTGGCGAAGAAAGTGCCGGCGCCTCGTTCCTGCGCAAGGACGGCAGCGTGTGGAGCACTGACAAGGACGGCTTGATCCCGGCGCTGCTGGCGGCGGAAATGACCTCGCGCAAAGGCCAGGACCCAAGCCAGATTTATCGCGGGCTGACCGATGCACTGGGTGAGCCGTTCGCCATTCGGGTGGATGCCAAGGCGACTCCGGCGCAGAAGGCCTTGTTGGGCAAGCTGTCGCCAGACCAGGTGACGTCCACGCAGTTGGCCGGGGAAAGCATCCAGCAGATCCTCAGCCACGCGCCGGGCAATGACCAGGCGATCGGTGGGCTGAAAGTCATGACTGAAAACGGCTGGTTCGCCGCACGGCCATCGGGCACCGAGGACATCTACAAGATCTACGCCGAGAGCTTTATCGGCGAAGATCACCTCAAGCAACTGGTGGAAGAGGCCCAGGTGTTGGTGGACGGGGCGATCTCGGCTAACTGATGCCCAACCTATGACTGATTAACCTGTGGCGAGGGAGCTTGCTCCCGCCGGACTGCGCAGCAGTCCCATTTTTGGGGGCGCTTCGCACCCCAGCGGGAGCAAGCTCCCTTGCCACATTCAAGCTCGGTCAGGCGAGGTCGACCAACACGATCTCGCTGTCCTCAACCGCTGTCACCCGCAGTACCTGCTCATCCTCAACCGCCACACCGTCTCGAGCTTGTGCACGCAAGCCATTGACTTCAATCACCCCGGTGGCCGGTACCAGGTACGCCCGGCGTCCGTTGTCCAGCCGATACTCGGCACTTTCACCGGCTTTCAGGTTTGCCGCTACCAAGCGTGCATCGGCCCGAATCCGCAGGCTTTCGCTGTCTCCGGCCTTGCCACTGGCCAGGGTCACAAACCCTTCGCGGTCACCTTTCGGAAACGGCTTCGCGCCCCACGACGGCGGCAAACCGGCCTCATTGGGTATGATCCAGATCTGGAAAATCTTGGTCGGCGTAGCTTCCAGGTTGTACTCGCTGTGGGCGATGCCGGTGCCGGCGCTCATTACTTGGACGTCGCCGGCCTCGGTGCGGCCCTGGTTGCCCAGGTTGTCGGCATGGCTGATGGCGCCTTCACGCACATAGGTGATGATTTCCATGTCCCGGTGCGGGTGCTGCGGGAAGCCGGTGCCCGGTGCGATGAGGTCATCGTTCCACACCCGCAGGTTGCCCCAGTGCATGCGCTTGGGGTCATGGTATTCGGCAAACGAGAAGTGGTGGTGAGCGTCCAGCCAACCGTGATTGGCGCCGCCCAGGGTGTTGAAAGGTCGAAGTTCAAGCATGATCGTCTCCTGTGGATGGGAGCCATCATCCAGCAGCGCCAGATCGATAAAAAGCGTAAAAAATGCTGGATTCCTATCGAATGCTTCGATGCCGATGCTCAGGACTTGTCTTCACTTCATCGCCTAACTGCATGAGCGCAAAGCAATTGGCTGGAACTGTGGGGCATTTGCGGCGACCATAGGGCTCTTGTCCGAGTTAAAGCATCGCAGGAGTCCGCGTGCCGCAACACACCCCCGATCTGCCTCCCGAACTGCGGCCACTGGCCGAAATGCCCCTGTTGAAACGGCTCGCCGCCCGATTATTCGGTCACGGCCTGACGCGCCTGCGGGCACAGCACCGTTTCTCATGGCTGCATGGCCAGGCCGACGGCTTTCGCAGTGGCCACACGGCCGGCGTGGAGTATGGCTATAAGGAAGGCAAGGCGGATGGTATCGAGGAAGGCCGCCAGGTCCTGCTGATTCGTGACTTCCGGCCGGATGAGCACACTGCGCCGGGTGTTGACGACAATCTGTTCGATGATTGGCGCCTGCCGCTGACCGCCGAATTGAAAAAACGCATCAAGGCTGATGTGGCGCGCCTGCTGCCGGCCCATGCCCAGCCGA
The DNA here is from genome assembly GCF_058780865.1 of Pseudomonas sp. GP01-A4. Taxonomy (NCBI): domain Bacteria; kingdom Pseudomonadati; phylum Pseudomonadota; class Gammaproteobacteria; order Pseudomonadales; family Pseudomonadaceae; genus Pseudomonas; species Pseudomonas sp. GP01-A4. The sequence continues at coordinate 58,525 of NZ_JBYSWF010000022.1, read as the reverse complement.
GTGCGGCGCAATGGAAGATGATTTTCAGCGACACGCCGTCCACCTCGGTGATCGCCGGCGCCGGCGCGGGTAAATCCACCTCGCTGGTGCTGCGTATCCTGCTGCTGACCCATTACCTGGGCTTCGAGCTGAGCTCGATGACGGTGGTGACCTTCACCCGTGAGTCGCGCAAGGACTTCATCAACAAGCTCATGGAAATTCTCGCCTTGTGGGGCCAACCCCTTGGTATGAAAGACGCGCAAGCGGTGGTGCGGACCTTTCACTCACGCATCCTGCCAATGGTGCGCAGCCTGCCGGGCCTTGAACGGCTGCAGGCGTTCGAGAACCTCAATGCGCGGACCGAAGCGGGCTTTGATGAGGCCGACAGCAACCCCTTCGAATTGCGGATCAACGACGCCCAGCGCCAGCAACTGAATGCCTGCTATCACCGGCTGCATGGCCGCCATGAACGCTTCCGCGAACTGATCGCCCCGCTGGCGCGCCATGCCCTGCAACTCAAGGAGCTGGAGCGCGATCACCCGGACGTGCAAAAACGCGTGGCGGTGACCGAACTGGCGGCCAAGCGCGATGAAGAACTCTGCGATGTGATCGAAGACCTGTGGTTTCGTGCCGGCGCCTGGCCGATCAAGGGCATCGAGCCCAATCGCCAGACGTTCGATATCAACGGCGCGAAGTTTCACTGCCATGGCTACATTGCCGAACTGGATGCCTGGGTCGTACTGGGCTTCGACCCGCGGGAAAATGCCCAGGTCAGTCGACTCGGGTCCAAGCTGTCAGTACGTGCCGAGTGGGCGGTAAAGCGAACCCTATTTCAAGCTTTCTGCCGTAAACCATTGATATGGCTAGAAAGCTACGAGTCTTCCAAGCGGCTTTTAAGCAGCCTGGCAGGTGACGCAACAGCGGGCCCGGGCTTCGATTACAAGGTCAAGGGCGAGCTGGGTTCGGCACCGTTGCTGGACAGCTTTGTTGCCGCCGCCGGGTTCATCGAGAACCTCGGGCTGGATGTGCCCACCGCCGTGGGCAAGATGAGTTTTGCCAAGGATGATCCAGACCGTTTTTACTTCGAGGCACTGAGCATTTTCTGGAAGGCCCTCGAAGATCACTTGCTGGACCAGTCGCCACCGGTCATGACCTACAACCGGATGTTCTCGCTGTTTGGCGAAAACACCCCGGAGAACCTGAAGTTGCTCAGCGACCCGCTGCTACGGCCGATGTCGCACCTGATGATCGACGAATTCCAGGACGTATCGCCGCAGATCGTCTCGTGGATCCGGGCCAGCCTGCGGGAGATCCGCAGCCGCGGGCCGGCCATGCACGTGGGGCGTGGGGCCCAGCGCTCTTCGCTGTTGTGCGTGGGCGATGACTGGCAGTCGATCTATGGCTGGCGTGGCAGTTCGCCCAAGTATTTCATGGAGTTCAACAAGGAGTTCCCGTCACCCACGACCACCCGGGTGATGCTGGGCGAGAACTACCGCAGCCATCAGCACGTGATCGATGCTGCCGAGCACATTGTGCGGGCGGCCCCGGCCATCAGCGGCAAGAAAGCCAAGGCGAGTGGAACCGCGAAGGAGTTGGTGCCGGTCACGGTGCGTGACCGTGACGATGCGGCGCTGGGCCAACAACTGCTGGCGCACTATCAAAAGGGTGATTCGGTGTTAATGCTGTATCGAAAAAGCAGCGATAAGTCATTGATTCAAGAGCATATTCAGTCGGTAGTTAATGTGGATTCTAGTTTGCCGTACGGCAGCCGCCGGCTCAAGCAACTGACTTATCACAGCGCCAAGGGCTTGCAAGCGGATGCGGTATTCCTGCTGGGCGACTGCCAGCACTTGACCAGTTCGCCGTACAAGAACCAGGTCTACCGCATGGCAGGACTGGGCAAGGACGGCGATACCGAAGCTTACGACAGCGCGCAGAAAGACGAAGTGCTGCGCCTGGCCTACGTGGGCATTACCCGGGCGGTGAGCCATTGCTATTGGTATGTCGACGGCCAGGATGGCCAAGGGGTGAATGTGCCAAAGGCTTCGGACCGGGTTGCCGAGGACAAACCGTTTTTTGACGACCAGCGCATCAGCAAATCATAAGGGGTGACGTTGAATCCTGTGGTGAGGGAGCTTGCTGTGGCGAGGGAGCTTGCTCCCGCTGGAGTGCGCAGCGCTCCCAGGATTTTGGGGCTGCTACGCAACCCAGCGGGAGCAAGCTCCCTCGCCACAAGATACCTGCTTCTCCAGATCAAGCCCGTAGCGACAGCGGCGGCACAAACGACTCCAGTTCATCCTCAACCGCCTCGATGATCCGCTCCACGTCAGCAGCGTTCATCACCGTGGCGCAAGGGATACCGGCAATTGCAATCAGGGTTTCCCCGCTGGCGCGGTCGAACAGGCGGGCGATCATACTGCCGGGAGCATCCATGCTCGCCTCAAAGCCCATGGGATGAAAGTGCCAGCGCATCAACTGGCAGGCATTGGGGAATGTCACTTTGTTCATGTTGCCCACCTTGTTCATTGAGCGCTTCCTTTAGCTCGCTGCAGGGGCGCCATGACCGTCACTGGTCCTGGCCGTCGTGAGCATTAAAAATAGCATTCGTTCGCATCGGGCATGGGAGTTTTTTCGTCCCGTCCGGCAGTTGTTTTCAATAACGTTGATATGGGTCACGTGCTGCGTGGTATTAAGCGAAAGGCCATTAGTCGGAAATATCAAATGGCCGTTGAGCGGGTACGGGCAGTTGGGCAAGCTGCCTCTTTTTTCACCGGCGTAGAGCGCTCAATGCAAGACATCATTCCGGATGACTCCCAGAAAACCCAAGCTACGGCCAAGCTGGTACTGCGTCACCATCTGTGCTGGCGGGATCGGGACCTGGATGGAGTGATGTCGTACTACCATCCGGACATCCAGTACCACGATTTCTTCCAGAACCGCGTGGTGGGTGCCGGCGAGCTGCGCGAATACCTGCAAGCCAGCATGCCCCGTGGCGCCGACGAAGCGATCGAACACACCGACCGCATCCGCGCCGACGGCGACACCGCGTTCATCCAATACCGCATCACCTTGCGTGGCGGCCAGGGCCTGGTGTCGTTTCGCACCAGCGAAGCGATTACCGTGCGCGATGGCTTGATCTGGCGGGTCAACGAGTACGCCTCCCTGGTCCACGAGCAGTCTGCCAGCCGCCGCGAGACCACACGCCCGACCGTCAGCCGCCTGGGCCTGTCGCCGCAGCAACTGAGCTACATGGCCAACGACCTGCAACAGTACTTCGAGCGCCAGCAACCCTATCTGGACCCCGAGCTGGACCTGCAACGGGTGGCGAAGGAGTGCGGGTACAGCCGCAACCAGATTTCCTACCTGTTGAACCAGGTGCTGGGGCAAAGTTTTTATCGCTACGTCAACCAGGCACGCCTCCAGCATCTGCTGGCTGCACTGGAATTGGCCGCGCCGCCGATCCGCATCGACGAACTGGCGTTTGCCGCCGGCTTCAATTCGACGTCGGCGTTCTACAGCAGCTTCCGCCAGCACACCGGCCAGTCGCCAAAGGCCTACGTCAAACAAATTTCCCTGCGTGCACGCGCGCAAGACAGCCCCTGAGGCCAGGCTCTAGGATCACTGCCATCGAAGTGTGGTGGTGGAGCTTGGCATGCCTGCATGGCGCAATATCAGTTTATGGATGGACCAGCTGGACGAGCCGCTGCTGGCACGCGCGTCCCTGGAGCAGGACCTGGACGTCAACGTGGCCATCATCGGCGCCGGCTACACCGGGCTCTGGACCGCGTATTACCTGAAGCGCCAGGCGCCCGAGCTGAAAATCGCAATCATCGAGGCGCAAACCGCCGGGTTCGGTGCCTCGGGCCGTAACGGCGGCTGGCTGATGGGCAACCTGCTGGGAGAGGACCGCCTGTTGGCCGGCCTGACCCCGGAACAGCGCCGGGCCTCGTTCGACCTGCTGCACGCCATCCCCGACGAAGTCGCGCAAGTGATCGAGCGCGAAGGCATCGACTGCGACTACCGCAAGGGTGGTGTGCTGTATTGCGCCGCGCGCTACCCCGAACAGGAAGCCACCCTGCGTGCATACCTGGCCAAACTTCACAGCCAGGGCCTGACCGACGACGACTACCGTTGGCTTGGCCCGCAACAACTGGCCGAGCAGATCCGTATCGCCAAGCCTTATGGCGGCATCTATGCACCCCACGTTGCCACGATTCACCCGGCCAAGCTGGTGCGCGGCCTGGCGCGGTTGGTGGAGCGGATGGGCGTCAAGATCTACGAAAACAGTCCCGTCACCCATTGGCAGTCCGGCAGCCTGCGCACGGACAAAGCCTCGGTGCGCGCCTCCTGGGTGGTGCCGGCGGTGGAAGGGTATGCCACCACGCTGGCTCCGCTGGGGCGCTATCAGTTGCCGGTGCAAAGCCTGATCGTTGCCACCGAGCCGTTGCCGGCCAGCACTTGGGACGAGATCGGCCTGAATCGTGGCCAGGCGTTTGGCGAGAGCAGCCGGCAAGTGACTTACGGCCAGCGTTCGGCGGACAACCGCCTGGTGTTCGGCGCTCGCGGGGGTTATCAGTTTGCCGGCAAGTTGCGGCACAACTTCGATCTCACCGACAGCGAAGTCGAGCTGCGTCGCTACCTGTTCGGCGAACTGTTCCCGCAGCTCAAGAAAGTCCGGATCACCCACGCCTGGGGCGGCAACCTGGGCATGTCCCGGCGCTTCAAGCCGCACATGCTCTGCGATCACGCGGCAGGCATCGCCCTGGCCGGTGGTTACGGCGGCGAGGGCGTAGGCGCCAGCAACCTCGGTGGCCGCACCCTGGCGGACTTGATCCTGGGGCTCGATACGCCGTTGGTTCGCCAGCCATGGGTGATTCAGCCGGGCCGGCTGGACGGGCTCAAGGCCTGGGAACCGGAACCCTGCCGCTGGCTGGGCTACAACGCGATCATCCGCAGTTTTGTGCATGAGGACCAGGTGTTGGCCAACCCCAATACCGCCCCGTGGCGCCGCAAACTGGCCAGCGGGGTTGCCGGGTTCATGGAAGGTTTCATGCACTAAGTCGTTTCAATCACCACAGGTATGAACATGAGCATTACCCAGTTCAAAGACACACTCAGCGCCCATTTGCCGGACTCCTCGCCCGTCGCCGTGCCACTGGGCACACCGGTCGCGGTGGCCTCGACCTTGAGCGTGGAACGTAGCGACGGCGTCGAAACCGGCATCTGGGAATGCACGCCCGGGCGCTGGCGCCGGCAGATCAAAGCCCAGGAGTTTTGCCACTTTATCCAGGGACGGTGCACCTTCACCCCCGACAACGGGGAAATGCTCCACATAGAAGCCGGCGACGCACTGATGTTGCCGGCCAACAGCACCGGTATCTGGGACATCCAGGAAACCGTGCGCAAGACCTATGTATTGATCCTCTGATTCTTTGATCTTTGATCGCCTGCCATAAAAACAGCCCTAAAACCGCCAGGAAATCGAACCATGAGACCCATTGCCCTGTTGCCGCTGGTATTCGTCGCCACCCTCAGCCAAGCCGCCGAGACGGTGAAGATCTACAACTGGTCGGACTATATCGCCCCCGACACCACCAAGAACTTCCAGAAAGAAACCGGCATCGGTTTCACCTACGACGTGTACGACAGCAACGAAACCCTCGACGGCAAGTTGATGACCGGCAAATCCGGCTATGACGTGGTGTTCCCCTCCAACCACTTCATGGCCCGGCAGATCCAGGGCGGGGCGCTGAAGAAACTCGACAAGAGCCAGTTGCCCAACTGGAAAAACCTCAACCCGGTGCTGCTCAAGGCCCTGGAAAACAACGACCCGGGCAACGCCCACGGCTTCCCGTACCTGTGGGGCAGCACTGGTATCGGCTACAACATCGACAAGGTCAAGGCGGTACTCGGCGACAACGCCCCAGTGGATTCCTGGGACCTGATCTTCAAGCCCGAGAACATGCAAAAACTGCAGAAGTGTGGCGTCGCCATCCTCGACAACGGCCCGGAGCTGCTGCCGGCGGCGCTCAACTACCTGGGCCTGCCGCACCACAGCAAAAAGGCGGAAGACTACAAAAAGGCCGAGGACCTGCTGATGAAAGTGCGGCCGTACGTGGCGTATTTCCACTCCTCGAAATACACCGCCGACCTGGCCAACGGCGACATCTGCGTGGCCGTCGGCTTCTCCGGCGACATCCTCCAGGCCGAAAGCCGCGCCAAGGAAGCCAAGAATGGCGTGAACATCGGCTACAACATTCCGAAAGAAGGCGCCGCGATCTGGTTCGACATGGTCGCCATGCCCGCCGATGCCCCGGATGAAAAAGCCGGCTATGCCTTCATGAACTACCTGCTACGCCCGGAAGTGATGGCCAGCATCACCAACTACGTGCACTACGCCAACGGCAATGCCGCGGCGGACAGCCTGGTGGACCCGGCAATCAAGAGCGACACCAAGGTGTACCCAAGTCCGGAAATGATGGGCAAGTTGTTCGCACTGGAAGCAATGCCGCTGAACATCGACCGGATTCGTACGCGGGTGTGGAACACCATTCGTACCGGGCGTTGATGATCGTTCCCACGCTCCGCGTGGGAATGCATCCTGTGACGCTCCGCGTCACGACTTCAAAAGCGGAAGCGGAGCGTCCAGGGCGTGGGAACGATCATTAAGGATTCTCCAAGTCATGCCCCAACGACTGGATAAACAACGAAAACAGCTCCGGCTGCGACGAGATATCCAGCTTGGCATACAGGTGCCGGCGGTGAACCTTGACCGTATCCGGCGAGATATTCAGCCGTTCGGCCATGGCTTTTGACGAAAACCCGCGCAACACCAATCGCGCTATTTCCAGCTCCCGTTCCGACAACACACCACAGCCGAAATGACTCAACGCGTCCCGTATCTGGCTGGCCATTTCCGCCGGCGCGGCCACTCGCTGGGTGCTTTGCTGCCAATGCTGCTGCATCAACGGCAACACCCAGGCCGCGAGCATGGTCATCAACCCCGTTTCCTCGCCGGTAAACAACCGCTGCATCCCCAACGACAGCGATAAAGTCCCCGCACCCGGCAATTGCAGGATGAATTGCACCTCGTCTTCCAGCACGTTGTCGTGGAAGTAATTGAGGAAGTATTCACTCTGGCGAAAATGATCCGGCGCCACTTCCTCAAGGCGGTACACGCCACTGGCATACCCCTCGCGACACGCCTGGAAAAACGGGTCCAACAGATACAAGCCATTCAGATAAACCAGCATCGACGCCGGTTTGCTGCTCGGTTGTGCGTCGTATTCTTCCAGCGCTTCGGGCGGGCCATCGGCGGGGTAGAAGATCGCCAGGGCATTGTCGAAGGGCAGGCATTGGTGCAGCAACAGCACCAGTTGCTTCCAGAAACGCCCGGTGCCGATCTGTGCGACGGTACGCCCCAGGCCCGCGTGCATGCCGACTTCCCTGAACAGGCTCATGTGCAGCTCCACGCTAAGGATTCAGGCCGCAAGGGTTCGACTTTTGCCCGGCGGCGTCAAGGGGAGTACTCCAATAGGGGAATTGGCCGATTTACACAGAGTGTTTAAGTTGGCCGTCAGTCAGTGGGGAACATACCCTGCGCCGCTTCACCTTTTCGTTTCTGCCTCAAACCAAGAACAATCAAGAGGATAACGATATGAGTGCTCCTTCCACGCCCGACGGCGTGCTGAAACCCACCCTGAGCGTATTCGATGTAGTGGCCATCACCGTCTCGGCGGTCACCCCGGCCAGTTCAGTGTTCGTGATTGCGCCGTTTGCCATCCAGCAGGCCGGCAGCGGGGTGTTCCTGGCCTTTGTGATGGCCGCCTTGCTCGCGCTGATGTTCGCCTTTTGCTACGCCGAACTCGGGCGTGCCCACAACAGCGCCGGCGGCGAATACGTGTATGCCAAGCGGGTGTTCGGCGGCATGGCCGGCTACGCGACGTTCCTCACGGTACTGGTGATGCTGCTGTTTATCCCGCCGGTACTGGCCACCGGGGCGGCGACTTACCTGAATAACGCCCTCGGCACCCAATTCGATTCGCAAACCGTGGCCCTGGTGATTGTGGTGTGCAGCTACGCCCTGGGTATCCTCAATATCAAGCTGAATGCCTGGATCACCGGCACCTGCCTGCTGCTGGAAGTGGCGGCGTTGCTGGTGATCGTGTTTATCGGCTTCGGCAACCCGGTGCAGCCGGTCAGCGTGCTGTTGCAACCGCAAATCGTCGAGAACGGCGTGCTGCACCTGGCGCCCTGGGCGCTGGTCATCGGCGCGGTGGGCATCGGCCTGTTCTCGTTCAATGGCTACGGTCCCGCCGTATTGCTGGCCGAAGACATGAAGTGCGGCGGCAGGGGCGTGCACAAGGCAGTGTTGTGGTCCCTGGGCCTGGTGGTGGTCATCGAGCTGGTGCCGATCACCGCCTTGCTGATCGGTGCGCCATCCCTCAGCGCGATGATCAGCAGCCCCGACCCGATCGGCTACCTGCTGACCAGCCACGGTAACGAAACCCTGTCGCGGCTGGTCAGCGCCGGGATCTTCCTGTCGGTGTTCAACGCCATCGTCGCCATCGTCATCCAGATTGGCCGGGTGGTGTTCAGCAGCGGCCGCGATGCGTTGTGGACACCCACCATCAACAAACTCTTCACCCGGATTCATCCACGCTGGGATTCCCCGTGGTTGGCTACGCTGTTCCTGGCGGTCCCTTCGGCATTGCTCAGCTTCAGCTCCAACCTGGCGGACCTGACGTCTTTCAGCGTGCTGCTGATCATGCTGGTGTACCTGATCGTGGCGTTGAGTGCGTTGATGAGCCGGGTTCTGTTGCGTGACCGCGAGCACCCGTATCGCATGCCGTTGTGGCCGGTGCCGGCCTTGCTGGCGGTGCTGGGCGCCGGCTACCTGTTGGTGACCCTGGCGATTGCCGCCTCGGTTCGCGACATCATGATTATCATCGGCCTGTTGGCACTGTCGGTGATCCTGTATTGCATCAGTGGCCGGTTGAGTCCGGCGTTTCAGAAATTGTAAGGAGTGGTTATGCGTGCACGTCAATTGGGCATCACCTTGGGACTGGGTACGCCCGGTGAGTTGAATGCCATCACCGACGTTCCAGGGGTTCGGGTCGGCCACAGTACGATCAAGACCCGCATCGACGGCAAACAGGTACGTACCGGCGTGACGGCGATCCAGCCCCGGGCCGGTGCCGCGCGGTATCAGCCATGTTTTGCCGGCTACCACGTGCTCAACGGCAATGGCGACGCCACGGGCCTTGAATGGATCGGCGAATCAGGGTTGCTGACCACGCCGCTGGCGATCACCAACACCCACAGCATCGGGATTGTGCGCGACACGCTGATCGCCCTGGAGCGCGAAAGCCTCGAAGACCCCGCCGTGTACTGGTGCATGCCGGTGGTGATGGAAACCTACGACGGCTTGCTCAACGATATCTGGGGCCAGCACGTCGGCCCGGAGCATGTGCGCAAGGCGCTGGCCAACGCCGAATCCGGGCCGGTGGCGGAGGGCGCCGTGGGCGGCGGCACCGGGATGATCTGCCATGAGTTCAAGGGGGGCATCGGTACCGCGTCACGGCGCTTGCCGGCGGAGCAGGGTGGCTGGACCGTCGGTGTGCTGGTGCAGGCCAACCATGGCAAGCGTCAGGAACTGCGCGTGGATGGTTACCCGGTAGGCCGGCAATTGATGGACATCCCGTCACCCTTTGCCGATCGCGGCACACCCGGCATGGGCTCCATCGTGGTGATCATCGCCACCGATGCGCCGTTGCTGCCCCATCAATGCCAGCGCCTGGCACAACGCGCGTCCATCGGGATTGCGCGCACGGGTGGCGGTACCGAGGACTCCAGCGGGGACCTGTTCCTGGCGTTCGCCACCGGCAATCAGGATTTGCCGGTGGCCGACTACGGGCGCAAGGGCTCGCCCCTCAGCACAGCCCTGCAAATGGTCAATAACGACCACATTTCACCGCTGTTCAGCGCGGCGGCGGAGGCCGTGGAAGAGGCGATCATTAATGCCATAGTGGCCGGCGAAGACATGACCACCGACCAGGGTGTGCGGGTGCCCGCGCTGGATGCCCACACGCTCCTGCAGGCATTGCGCCAAACCGGCTGGCGCGGCCAGTAAGTAAACTAAGTCTTGTCCCGGTAATACGGGACAAACACTTAAATAGTGGCCAATCAATACTAACAATGACACGGTGACACTTTCTTAGTGCACCTCAGTCAATACTTTGGATCCATTCGTGGCTAAATGTCTTTAGGAGTATTTAATATTTAAATAGCTGGATTTAAATAAGGCGCTATTTACCAGTGTTTGCAGGTTTTGTTCACCGGCCCAACTTTATCCTTGGATAAAAACCGCTGGACGAATGATTTCAGGTTGTGTCAGTTTTCTTTCGCCTTCAAAAGGGGCGAGTGATCGGACTTACTCGCCAGAGTGGGTCCGGTCGGACAAAAACTGTTCCACTTGCAAACAAGGAAGTACGTTTATGTCAAAAGTAAAAGACAAAGCTATTGTGTCGGCGGCTCAAGCAAGTACCGCTTACACCCAGATCGATAGCTTTAGCCATCAATACGACCGCGGTGGCAACCTCACGGTCAATGGCAAACCGTCGTTCACCGTTGACCAGGCCGCCGACCACCTGCTGCGTGAGAACGCCGCGTACCGGGACGTGGATGGCAACGGCAAGATCGATCTCACCTACACCTTCCTGACTTCGGCTTCGAACGCGACCATGAACAAGCATGGGATCACCGGGTTCAGCCAGTTCAACACCCAGCAGAAAGCACAGGCCGTACTGGCCATGCAATCCTGGGCCGATGTGGCCAATGTCACCTTCACCGAGAAAGCCTCGGGCGGTGACTTCCACATGACCTTCGGCAACTACAGCGGCGGCCAGGACGGCGCAGCGGCCTTTGCCTACCTGCCAGGCACCAACGCCAAGTACAACGAAAGCGGCCTTGACGGCACTTCCTGGTACCTGACGAACAACAGCTACACGCCGAACAAGACCCCGGACCTGAACAACTATGGCCGGCAGACCCTGACCCACGAAATCGGCCACACCCTGGGCCTGGACCACCCTGGCGACTACAACGCCGGGACCGGCAACCCTTCGTACAAAGACGCGGACTATGGACAGGACACGCGTGGCTACAGCGTCATGAGTTACTGGAGCGAGAGCAACACCAACCAGAACTTCAGCAAAGGCGGGGTAGAAGCCTACTCGTCCGGCCCGCTGATCGACGACATCGCCGCGATCCAGAAGCTCTACGGCGCCAACTACAACACCCGTGCCGGTGACACCACCTACGGCTTCAACTCCAACACCGGGCGTGATTTCCTCAGCGCCACTTCATCGGCCGACAAGCTGGTGTTCTCGGTATGGGACGGTGGCGGCAACGACACCCTGGACTTCTCCGGTTTTACCCAGAACCAGAAGATCAACCTCAATGAAACCTCGTTCTCCGACGTTGGCGGCCTGGTGGGCAACGTTTCCATCGCCAAGGGTGTGACCGTGGAGAACGCCATCGGCGGTTCGGGCAACGACCTGCTGATCGGTAACGCAGCCGCCAACGTCCTCAAGGGCGGTGCCGGCAACGACATCATCTTCGGCGGCGGCGGTGCAGACCAGCTGTGGGGCGGCTCAGGCAACGACACCTTCGTGTTCGGCGCCAGCTCCGACTCCAAGCCGGGTGCGGCCGACAAGATCTTCGACTTCACCTCGGGTTCCGACAAGATCGACCTCACCGGCATCACCAAAGGTGCAGGCCTGACCTTCGTCAACGCGTTTACCGGTCATGCCGGCGACGCGGTGCTGTCCTACGCTTCGGGTACCAACCTGGGCACATTGGCCGTGGACTTCTCCGGGCACGGCGTGGCGGATTTCCTCGTCACCACCGTTGGCCAGGCAGCCGTCACCGACATCGTGGCCTGATACACGCGTAAAGGAGGGTGGCGCACACGCGCCGCCCTCTGCCCTTGCATCCACCCCATGAACGGGCGAAGGTGATGACGCTATTTCGCAGTACCGTGGCCTGGAGTTTCCAGGTGTTGCTTATGTCGGCAGGAGCCACAGCAATGGCAAGCAGTCTGGTTTTACCTACTTCCGCGCAGTTGGCCGGGCATTGGGCGCTGCATCAGCAAGAGCAGGTGTGCGCACTGGATTTGATTGAGCAGGCTAACGCGTTAGGGGGCGATGTGGAGTGCGCCGGACAATGGCTGGGGGAAGCCCCCGTTAGTTGGACGCCTACTCCCGATGGTATTTGGCTGATGAATGCCGAAGGCACCGGCATAACCCATTTGAATCGCCAGAAAGAAGGCGAATATGAAGGTCGCGCAAAAACCGGCGCGGTATTGATATTACAACGCGCACCGTAATAGTTCGTTATATCGATATAACCCGATTTTAATGTTTGCCCGCCCCTTATTGGGGCGCTCGGTAAACTATTGCGCGTCATTCGGCTCAGGGAAGATCAGGCAACATGGCGAAGACCACTCCCGTTGCACCATTGTTCAAGGCACTCGGCGACTACAAAAGTATTCTGATCAGTATTGGCTGTTTCACGGCATTGATTAACGTATTGATGTTGGTGCCGTCGATTTATATGTTGCAAGTCTACGACCGCGTGCTGTCTTCACAGAACGAAACCACCCTGGTGATGTTGACGCTGATGGTGGTGGGGTTCTTCGCCTTTATCGGTGTGCTGGAGGTGATCCGCAGCTTTATCGTGATTCGCATCGGCAGCCAGCTGGAGCGGCGTTTCAACCTGCGGGTCTACAAGGCCGCTTTCGAGCGCAACCTGCAACGGGGCGAAGGCCATGGCGGGCAATCCCTGGGGGACCTGACCCACATCCGCCAATTCATCACCGGGCCTGCGCTGTTCGCGTTTTTCGACGCGCCGTGGTTTCCGATCTATCTGTTCGTGATTTTCCTGTTCAACGTGTGGCTGGGTGTCTTGGCCAGTGCCGGTGCCGTGCTGCTGATTGCCCTGGCGTGCCTTAACGAATACCTGACCAAAAAGCCTCTGGGTGAAGCCAGCGGTTATTCCCAGCAATCCACCCAATTGGCCACCAGCCACCTGCATAACGCCGAGACCATCCAGGCCATGGGCATGCTCGGTGCATTGCGCAAGCGCTGGTTCAAGGTGCATTCGCAGTTCCTGGGCCTGCAGAACAAGGCCAGCGACACCGGCTCGATCATCAGTTCCCTGAGTAAATCCCTGCGCCTGTGCCTGCAATCGTTGGTGCTGGGCCTGGGTGCGCTATTGGTGATCAAGGGCGACATGACCGCCGGGATGATGATCGCAGGCTCCATTTTGATGGGCCGGGTGTTGAGCCCCATCGACCAGTTGATTGCCGTGTGGAAGCAATGGAGTTCGGCCAAGCTGGCCTACCAGCGCCTCGACAACCTGATGCGCGAGTTTCCGCCCCAGGGCGATCAGATGGCCTTGCCGGCGCCCAAGGGCAATGTGAGTTTCGAGCAAGTCAGCGCAGGCCCGCCGGGGCGACGTGTGCCGACCTTGCATCAAGTCAGCTTCAACCTGACTGCGGGCGAAGTGCTCGGCGTGCTGGGTGCTTCCGGCTCCGGCAAATCAACCCTGGCCCGCGTGCTGGTGGGCGTATGGCCAACCCTGGCAGGCACCGTGCGCCTGGACGGAGCCGACATTCATCGCTGGGACCGCGACGACCTCGGACCGCATATCGGTTATCTGCCCCAGGACATCGAACTGTTCAGCGGCAGCATCGCCGACAACATCGCGCGCTTTCGCGAAGCCGACCCGGATTTGGTGGTGCAGGCCGCCCAACAGGCAGGTGTGCACGAATTGATCCTGCGCTTGCCCCACGGCTACGACACCGTGCTCGGCGACGAGGGCAGCGGCCTGTCCGGTGGGCAGAAGCAACGGGTCGCCCTGGCCCGCGCGCTGTACGGCGGGCCACGCCTGATCGTGCTCGACGAGCCCAACTCCAACCTCGACACCGTGGGTGAAGCCGCCCTGGCCAGCGCGATCATGCAGATGAAAGCCCAGGGCAGCACGGTGGTGCTGGTGACTCACCGTTCCTCGGCGTTGGCCCAGGCCGACAAGCTGCTGGTGCTGAACGAAGGTCGTTTGCAGGCATTTGGTCCGAGCCAGGACGTGCTGCGCGCACTGTCCGGCCAGCAGGAAGCACCACGAGAAAAGGCCGGGGTCAGCCTCAGCCGTCAGTATCAAGCCGGAAGGAATCCAGGCGCATGAGCAGCGACAGCAGCATTCAAATCAACCGCGATTACGAACAGACCCATCCCGAGCACGACGCGCGTTTCTTCGCCCGCATGGGCTGGCTGCTGACGGTGGTCGGCGCCGGCGGGTTTTTCCTCTGGGCCAGTCTGGCGCCGCTGGACCAGGGGATCCCGGTACAAGGCACGGTGGTGGTTTCGGGCAAGCGCAAGGCGGTACAAACCCTGAGCCCCGGCGTGGTCAGCCGGATCCTGGTGCGTGAGGGCGAGGCGGTGAAGCAGGGCCAGCCGCTGTTCCGTCTCGACCAGACGCAGAACCAGGCCGACGTGCACTCCCTGCAAGCCCAGTACCGCATGGCCTGGGCCAGCGTGGCACGGTGGCAGAGCGAGCGGGATAACCAGTCGACGATCACCTTTCCGGCGCAATTGAGCGGCAACCCGGACCAAGCCCTGGCACTGGTCCTCGAAGGCCAGCGTCAACTGTTCAGCAGCCGCCGCGAAGCCTTTGCCCGTGAACAGGCCGGGATTCGCGCCAGTATCGAGGGTGCCACCGCGCAACTGAACGGCATGCGCCGCGCCCGCAGTGATCTGACGGCCCAGGCGCAATCCCTGCGTGACCAGTTGAACAACCTGCAACCCCTGGCCGACAACGGCTACATCCCGCGCAACCGGCTGATGGAATACCAGCGGCAACTGTCCCAGGTGCAACAGGACCTGGCGCAGAACACCGGCGAAAGCGGGCGGGTGGAGCAGGGCATCCTCGAATCGCGCCTCAAGTTGCAGCAGCACAGCGAGGAGTACCAGAAGGAAGTGCGCAGCCAACTGGCCGACGCGCAGTTGCGCAGCCTGACCCTGGAGCAACAATTGACCTCCGCCGGTTTCGACCTGCAGCACAGCGAGATCAACGCGCCCGCCGATGGCATCGCGGTCAACCTGGGCGTGCACACCGAAGGCGCCGTGGTGCGTGCCGGTGAAACCCTGCTGGAAATCGTGCCCCAGGACACCCGCCTGGAAGTCGAAGGGCGCCTGCCGGTGCACCTGGTGGACAAGGTCGGTGCGCACTTGCCGGTGGACATTCTCTTCACCGCCTTCAATCAGAGCCGCACGCCGCGGGTGCCGGGGGAGGTGAGCCTGATCTCCGCCGACCAGATGCTCGACGAAAAAACCGGCATGCCTTACTACGTGCTGCGCACCACCGTCAGCAGCAGCGCCCTGGAGAAACTCCATGGCCTGGTGATCAAGCCGGGGATGCCCGCCGAGATGTTCATCCGCACCGGCGAGCGCTCCTTGCTCAATTACCTGTTCAAGCCGCTGCTGGACCGCGCTGGCTCGGCGTTGACCGAGGAATGAGCATGAAGCCGATGTTCATCGCCTTACTGCTCGCCTGCGGCAACGCCCAGGCCGCCATGGGCCCGTTCGATGTCTACGAACAGGCCCTGCGCAACGACCCGGTATTCCTTGGTGCCATCAAGGAGCGCGACGCCGGCCTGGAAAACCGCACCATCGGCCGCGCCGGCCTGCTGCCCAAGCTCTCGTACAACTACAACAAGGGCCGCAACAACTCCCAGGCCACCTTGCCCGACGGGCGCGGCGGCAATTATCACGATGACCGCAACTACAACAGCTATGGCTCCACGTTCACCCTGCAACAGCCGCTGTTCGACTACGAAGCCTATGCCAACTACCGCAAGGGCGTGGCCCAGGCACTGTTTGCCGACGAGAGCTTCCGCGACAAGAGCCAGGCGCTGCTGGTGCGGGTGCTGACCTATTACACCCAGGCGTTGTTTGCCCAGGACCAGATCGACATTGCCCGCGCCAAGAAAAAGGCCTACGAGCAGCAGTTCCAGCAGAACCAGCATCTGTTCCAGCAGGGCGAGGGCACCCGCACCGACATCCTGGAAGCCGAGTCGCGTTATGAGCTGGCGACTGCCGAGGAAATCCAGGCGCTGGATGAACAGGACGCCTCGCTGCGCGAACTCGGGGCGCTGATTGGCGTGCAGAGCGTCAATATCAACGACCTGGCGCCGCTGAACCCGGGGTTTGCCGCCTTCACCCTGACCCCGGCCAATTACGACACCTGGCACGAACTGGCGCTGACCAACAACCCCAACCTGGCCTCGCAACGCCAGTCCGTGGAAGTGGCGCGTTATGAAGTGGAGCGCAACCGTTCGGGGCACCTGCCACGCATCACGGCGTATGCCAGCTCGCGCCAGCAGGAATCCGACAGCGGCAACACCTACAACCAGCGCTACGACACCAACACCATCGGCATCGAAGTCAGCATGCCGTTGTATGCCGGTGGCGGCGTCTCGGCTTCCACCCGCCAGGCCAGCCGCGCCATGGAGCAGGCCGAGTACGAACTGGAAGGCAAGACCCGCGAAACCCTGATCGAACTGCGACGCCAGTTCAGTGCTTGCCTGTCGGGCGTCAGCAAGTTGCGGGCGTATCAAAAGGCGCTGACTTCGGCCGAAGCGCTGGTGGTCTCGACCAAGCAAAGCATCCTCGGCGGCGAGCGGGTCAACCTCGATGCGCTGAACGCCGAGCAGCAGCTGTACAGCACCCGTCGCGACCTGGCCCAGGCACGGTACGACTACCTGATGGCCTGGACCAAATTGCATTACTACGCGGGCAACTTGCGTGACACCGACCTGGCCAAGGTGGACGAGGCGTTTGGTCCTGAGAGCCGCTGATGCCTGGACGAGTGGTACTTGGTGCAAGGGAGCTTTGGTGGCATGGCCGCTTGTTTTGGCAAGGGAGCTTTCTGTGGCAAGGGCGCTTGTTGTGGCGAGGGAGCTTGCTCCCGCTGGGCTGCGTAGCGGCCCCAAGATCTTGGGAGCGCTGCGCACTCCAGCGGGAGCAAGCTCCCTCGCCACAGGTATTTCAACAATAAGAAAAGGGACTGTTCATGATCATTGGTTCACCTCGCTTCAAACCCTTCACCGCAGGCTCCTTGCTGCTGCTGTCAGTGGCGGCCCACGGGCAGTACATCGAAGCCGGAAAAGTCGGCGACCCCGGCAGTTGGCGCACCGCCGAGTTCCAGAGCGACTGGGGCCTGGACCGGATGAAAGCCAACGAGGCCTATGCGAGCGGCATCACCGGCAGTGGCGTGAAGATCGGCGCCCTGGACTCGGGTTTCGACCCCAACCATCCCGAAGCCTCAAAAGACCGCTATCACGCGGTCACCGCCAGTGGCACCTATGTCGATGGCAGTCCCTTCACGACCACCGGCGCGCTCAACCCAAACAATGACTCCCACGGCACCCACGTCACCGGCACCATGGGCGCGGCCCGCGATGGCGTGGGCATGCACGGCGTGGCGTACAACGCGCAGATCTACGTCGGCAACACCAACGCCAGCGACAGCTTCCTGTTCGGCCCCACGCCAGACCCCAAGTACTTCAAGGCGGTGTACAGCGCGCTGGTGGATGCCGGCGTGCGCGCGATCAATAACAGTTGGGGCAGCCAACCCAAGGATGTCAGCTACCAGACCATTGGCGACCTGCACGCTGCCTATGCCCAGCACTACAACCAGAACACCTGGCTGGATGCCGCTGCGGAGGTGGCCAAGGCCGGGGTGATCAACGTGTTCAGTGCTGGCAACAGCGGCTACGCCAACGCCAGCGTGCGTTCGGCCTTGCCTTATTTCCAGCCGGAGCTGGAAGGCCACTGGCTGGCGGTATCGGGCCTGGACAAGGCGAACAACCAGAAATACAACCAGTGCGGCATCGCCAAGTACTGGTGCATTTCCACCCCCGGGGCGTTGATCAACAGCACCATTCCCGATGGCGGTTATGGGGTGAAATCCGGCACCTCGATGTCGGCGCCTCATGCCACCGGCGCACTGGCGCTGGTGATGGAACGCTATCCATACCTGAACAACGAACAGGCCTTGCAGGTGCTGTTGACCACGGCCACCCAGCTCAATGGCGCGGTCACCGATGCACCGACCACTCAGGTCGGCTGGGGCGTGCCGGATCTTGGCCGAGCAATGCACGGGCCCGGGCAATTGCTCGGGCCGATGAATGTCACGTTGGCGGCCGGGCAGGGCGATGTGTGGAGCAATGCGATCTCCGACAAGGCGCTGATCCAGCGTCAGGCCGAAGACAGCGCCGAAACCCTGGCCTGGCAGCAAACCCTGCGCGATAAGGGCTGGGAGAACGGCGTGGGCGCCGGCGCGAGTCAGCAGGACCAGACGGACTATGCCGTTGGCACTGCCCGTGCGGCAGCCGCGGCCCAGCGTATCTACGAAGGCAGCCTGACCAAATCCGGTGCGGGCAGCCTGATCCTGGCGGGCGACAACACCTACCGTGGCCCGACCACCGTGAATGGCGGCCGGTTGGCGGTGAATGGCTCGCTGACGTCCGCGGTGACGGTCAATGACAGCGGCACGTTGGGCGGCTCCGGTCGCATCGCGGCGTTACAGGTCAATAGCGGCGGCACCGTGGCGCCGGGCAATTCCGTGGGCACCTTGCAGGTGGCCGGGGATGTAAACCTCGCCGCCGGCTCCACCTATGCGGTCGAACTCACCCCCACCACCAGCGACCGGATTGTCGCCACGGGCAAGGCAATCCTCGGCGGCGGCACCGTGACCCTGGCCCTGGAAAACAGCCCGACCCTGCTCAGCCTGCAACAGGCGGAAAGCCTGGTGGGGCGCCAGTACAACATCCTCCAGGCGGCGGGCGGGGTCCAGGGCCAGTTCGGTGCCGTGTTGCCCAACTACCTGTTCCTCGGCGGCACCCTCGACTATGCCGCCAACGGTGTGCAACTGGGCATTGCCCGCAGTGATGCGAGTTTCGCCAGTGTCGGTGCCACTCGTAACCAGCGTTCGGTGGCCGCGGCCGCCGAGCAGTTGGGCGCCGGTAATCCGGTGTACGAAAGCATCCTGCGGTCAGACTCGGCAGCCACGGCGCAGTCGGGTTTCCAGCAGCTGTCGGGAGAAATCTACCCGGCCATCGGCACAATGCTGATCAATGACAGCCGCCAGCTACGCGATGCCGTTAGCGAGCGCCTGCGCCATACGCCGGTTACCGGTGAGAGCAACGTGTGGGTCAAGGCGCTCGGCAGTTGGGGCAAGACCGACAGCCGCAGCGACACGGCAGGCTACACCAGCTCACTGGGCGGCATGCTGGCCGGTGTCGACGGCGCGCTGGACGAGCAGACCCGTGCCGGTCTCGTGGCCGGTTACAGCGACAGCTCGCTGAACATGGGCAGCGGCACGCATTCATCGGCGTCCATCGACAGCTACCACCTCGGCGCCTACGCCGGGCATGAGCTGGGCAATTGGCGCTTGAGCGTCGGCGGTGCCTACAGCTGGCATCGCGGCGACGTGAAACGCGACTTGCAGTACGGCGAAGTCAGCGGCAAGCAGAAGACCAAGCTGGATGCGCGCAGTGCCCAGGTATTTACCGAAGCGGCCTACCGTTTGAACGTGTCCTCGGTGGCGCTGGAGCCGTTCGCCAACCTGGCTTACGTGCATCTGGACAACGAACGTTTTCACGAGAAGGGCGACGCCGCCGCGCTGGAGCGTGGCAGTGACAGCCGCGATGCGGTGCTGAGCACCCTGGGCCTGCGGGCGGCAAAAACCTTCCCCCTCAATGACCGCCAGCAACTGTACGTTTCCGGCTCGCTGGGCTGGCAGCACAGCCTGAGTGCCGTTGAATCCGAAGAGCACCTGGCGTTTGTCGCCGGAGGGCCGTCGTTTGCGGTGCAAAGCTCGCCGTTGATGCGCGACGCGGCATTGGTGGGCGTGCAGGCGAGCCTGGCGTTGAGCAAAAGCACACGGGTCAACCTCGACTACACCGGCCAATTGGCTGGCCGGGAAAAAATCCAGGGCGTGGGGTTGAGCCTGAACTGGCAGTTCTGAGCAAGATCCTGAGGCCGAAAGAGGTCAACTGTGGGAGCGGGCTTGCTCGCGAATGCGGTGTGTCAGTCGACGCACCTGTAACTGAGCCACCACATTCGCGAGCAAGCCCGCTCCCATATGGGGTCGGCGACGCTTGGGAGAAACGTGATTTATACAAGTGCAATAAAAACTAAGGAAGGTCACCGTGAAAAAAACAAAACGAGGGTTTCAATCCGCCATCCCAACAGGCCCGGGCTACCCGCTCAAGGCCCTGAACTGCGTGCCATACGGCGCGTTGCTGTGTTGCCTGGCCAGCCTGGGTACCGCCCAGGCCGCACCCTACGTGGAAACCGGAAAACTGGGAGATGCTGCCAGTTGGCGCAGTAATGAATTCAAGGCCGACTGGGGCCTGGGCGCCGTGCATGCAGACGCCGCCTACGCCGCCGGCTACACCGGCAAGGGCGTGAAGCTGGGGATCTTCGACCAGCCGGTGTATGCCCAGCATCCGGAATTCGCCAGCCCCGGCAAAGTGGTCACGATCGTGACCGAAGGCATTCGCCAATACACCGACCCGTACATCCCGGTGAAGGCCGGGGATGCGTTTCGCTACGACGGCACGCCTTCCCTGGGTTCCAACGGCAAGCTCGGCAATCACGGCACGCACGTAGGCGGCATCGCCGCGGGTAACCGCGACGGCGGGCCAATGCACGGCGTGGCGTTCGATGCGCAGATCATCAGCGCCGAAAACGGTGACCCGGGCCCCGAAGACGGGATCATCCTGGGCAACGACGGTGCGGTCTACAAAGCCGGCTGGGATGCCTTGGTGGCCAGCGGCGCGCGCATTATCAACAACAGCTGGGGCATCGGCATTGGTGACCAGTACGCCAAGGGCGGCCGAGATCCGGCATTCCCCAACTTCACGGTCAATGAAGCCCAGGCGCAGTTCAATAACATTCGGCCGATCCTTGGGACGATCGCAGGTGGCGCTTATCAGGGCGCCATTGATGCGGCCCGCAGCGGCGTGCTGACGATCTTTGCCGCCGGAAACGATTACAACCGCAACAACCCGGATGCGATCTCGGGCCTGGCGTACTTCGTGCCGGAGATTGCACCCAACTGGCTGTCGGTGGCGGCCTTGCAACAGAATCCCGACACCGCCAGTTCCGATCCTTACGTGATCAGTACGTTTTCCTCGCGCTGCGGGTATGCCGCCAGCTTCTGCGTCGCGGCCCCCGGCACCAAGATCTACAGTTCGGTGATCAACGGCACCTCCCTGGAAAACCTGACCACCGACTACGCCAATTTCAACGGCACCTCCATGGCCGCGCCGCATGTGGCCGGCAGTGCAGCGGTGTTGATGGAGCGCTTCCCGTACATGAGCGGCGACCAGATCTCCACGCTGCTGAAAACCACCGCGACCGACCTCGGCGCACCGGGCATCGACTCGCTGTACGGTTGGGGCATGATCAACCTGGGCAAGGCCATCAACGGCCCGGGGATGTTTGTGACGGCTGAGGATATCCCGGCGGAGTTTCGTATCGACGGCGCCTACGGCTCCGGCCAGTTTGTCGCGGACCTGCCAGGGATTGGCGCCGTGGTGGATGCCGGCAAACCGACCCAGCGCACGTGCACCGATGTGCATTGCGGGCTGGATGTGTGGAGCAACGATATCTCCGGGCATGGCGGCCTGACCAAGCAGGGCATTGGCGCGCTGGTACTGACCGGCACCAACACCTACAGCGGCCCGACCCTAGTCAACCAAGGGTTGCTGGCGATCAATGGCTCGATCACCTCCGACGTCACCGTCAGTAACAGCGGGGTAGTGGGTGGTTCCGGGCGCATTGGTTCGCTGACAGCGAACAGCGGCGGTACCGTGGCGCCGGGCAACTCCATCGGCACCCTGAACGTGGCCGGGGATGTGAACTTCGCGGCGGGCTCCACCTATGCGGTGGAGTTGTCGGCCACCAACAGTGATCGCATCGTCGCCGGTGGCAAGGCCACCCTCAGCGGCGGCACGGTGACCCTGGCCCTGGAAAACAGCCCGACGCTGCTGACCCAGACCCAGGCCGAAAGCCTGATCGGTCGCCAGTACAACATCCTGCAGGCTGCAGGCGGGATTACCGGCAGCTTCGGTTCGGTGCTGCCCAACTATCTGTTTATCGGCGGTACCCTGAACTACGCCGCCAACGGCGTGCAGCTGGATGTGGGGCGCAATGCCAACACCTTTGCCAGTGTGGCCGCCACCCCGAACCAACGTTCGGTGGCCGCTGCTGCCGAGCAGTTGGGCGCGGGCAACGCCGTGTACGAAAGCCTGTTGCTGGCGCCGAATGCGGCCTCGGCCCAGGGTGCATTCCAGCAGCTGTCCGGGGAGATCTACCCGGCGCTGGAAACCGCGTTGGTGAATGACAACCGCTACCTGCGCGAAGCCGTGGGCGAGCGTTTGCAGCAAGGGGCAATGGGCGCATCGAGCCAGACCGTCGATAGCCGTGGCAACGTCTGGGTCAAGGCGTTGGGCGCCTGGGGCAAGACCAACAGCGGCAGCGATACGGCGGGCTACACCACCTCCATCGGCGGCATGCTGGCGGGTGTGGACGGCGCGCTGGATGAAGACACCCGTGTAGGCCTGGTGGCGGGGTACAGCGATACATCGCTGAACATGGGCAGCGACACCCATTCCCGGGCATCGGTGGACAGCTATCACCTGGGTGCGTATGCCGGGCATGAAATCGGTGCCTTGCGCTTGAGCGGTGGTGCGACCTACAGCTGGCACCGCGCCGATGTGAAGCGCGAGCTGCAATACGGTGAAGTCGCCGGCAAGCAGAAAGCCAAGGTGGATGCCCGCAGTACCCAGGTGTTTACCGAGGCGGCGTATCGCCTGAACCTGCAACCCCTGGCCCTGGAACCGTTCGCCAACCTGGCGTACGTGCATCTGGATGCCGATGGGTTTACCGAGAAGGGTGATGCGGCGGCCTTGAAGGGCCGGGATGACAGCCGCGATGTGGTGTTGAGTACCCTGGGTGCTCGAGCGCTGAAAACCTTGAATATCAATGACCATCAGCAACTGGAGCTTTCCGGCACCCTGGGTTGGCAGCACAACCTGAGCAGCGTCGATTCCGAGCGGCACCTGGCGTTTGCCTCGGGCGGCCCTTCGTTCACTGTGGAGAGTTCGTCGATGGTGCGTGATGCGGCATTGGTGGGGGCGCGGGTCAGCCTGGCGCTGAGCAAGGAGGCGAAGGTGAATCTGGATTACAACGGCCTGCTGGCCAGCAAGGAGAAAGTCCATGGGGTGGGTTTGAGCCTGGACTGGGCTTTCTAAACACCGCAGTTGGAAGTGGGGGAGCGGGCTTGCTCGCGAAAGCGGTGTGCCAGTCGGTGGATGGGTTGACTGATCCACCGCC
>NZ_JBYSWF010000022.1:0-35071 GCF_058780865.1 Pseudomonas sp. GP01-A4 | reverse complement strand
GTGTCAGTCACTGAATGTGTTTCTGATCCACCGCCTTCGCGAGCAAGCCCGCTCCCACATTGATCCGGTTCCAATCGTCCATTTGTGCAGATTCGGCTTTCTCGACAATTCCAACAAAAGAGAGGCAATACCATGGGTGTTTTCGACTATAAGAACCTCGGCACCGAGGGCTCCAAAGCGTTGTTCGCCGATGCCATGGCGATCACGCTGTACTCCTATCACAATCTGGACAACGGCTTTGCCGTGGGTTACCAGCACAACGGTTTTGGCCTGGGGCTGCCCGCCACTCTGGTGGGCGCGCTGCTGGGCAGCACCGATTCACAGGGGGTTATTCCAGGGATTCCCTGGAACCCCGACTCGGAAAAAGCCGCCCTCGAGGCGGTCAACAAGGCCGGCTGGACGCCCATCAGCGCCAGTACCCTGGGCTACGGCGGCAAGGTGGACGCCCGGGGCACGTTCTTCGGTGAAAAGCCCGGCTACACCACAGCGCAGGTGGAAGTGCTGGGCAAGTACGATGGCGACGGCAAGCTGCTGGAAATCGGCATTGGTTTTCGCGGGACTTCGGGGCCTCGGGAAACCTTGATCAGCGACTCCATCGGCGATCTGGTCAGTGACCTGCTGGCGGCGCTGGGGCCCAAGGACTACGCGAAAAACTACGCCGGCGAAGCCTTTGGCACCTTGCTCAAGGATGTCGCGGCGTATGCCGGCAGCCATGGCCTGTCGGGCAAGGACGTGGTGGTCAGCGGTCATAGCCTGGGTGGCCTGGCGGTCAACAGCATGGCCGACCTGAGCGGCAATAAATGGTCGGGGTTCTACAAGGACTCCAACTATGTGGCTTATGCCTCGCCAACCCAGAGTGCCGGCGACAAGGTGCTGAACATCGGTTATGAAAACGACCCGGTGTTTCGCGCGCTGGACGGCTCGTCGTTCAACTTCTCGTCACTGGGCGTGCACGACAAGCCCCATGAGTCGACCACGGACAATATCGTCAGCTTCAACGATCACTACGCGTCGACGCTGTGGAATGTCCTGCCGTTTTCCATCGTCAATGTTCCCACCTGGCTTTCTCATTTGCCCACCGGGTATGGGGATGGCATGACGCGGGTCCTGGACTCGCAGTTCTACGACCTGACCAGCCGGGACTCGACGATTATCGTGGCCAACCTGTCGGACCCGGCCCGGGCCAATACCTGGGTGCAGGACCTCAACCGCAATGCCGAGCCGCACAAGGGCAACACGTTCATCATCGGCAGTGATGGCGATGACTTGATCCAGGGTGGCAAGGGCGTGGATTTCATCGAGGCCGGCAAGGGCAATGACACTATTCGCGACAACAGCGGGCATAACACCTTTCTGTTCGGCGGGCAGTTTGGGCAGGACCGGGTGATTGGTTATCAGCCGACCGACAAGCTGGTGTTCCGGGACGTGGAGGGCAGTGCGGACTGGCGTGACCACGCCAAGGTGGTGGGGGGCGATACCGTGCTGAGTTTTGGCGCGGACTCGGTGACGCTGGTTGGCGTTGGGCTCGCCGGGGTTTGGGGCGATGGGGTTTCCATCAGCTAAGTAGCGCCACGGATTGATCGTTCCCACGCTCTGCGTGGGAACGCCGCCCCGGACGCTCTGCGTCCAACGGCCAACCCACGGTTCATGTCTTGCGCAGTGGTGACGCGGAGCGTCACGGGATGCATTCCCACGTAGAACGTGGGAACGATCATTGCAAAGAAAAGTGGGAGCCGACGGGCTCCCACTTTTTATTTCTCCTTCATCACGGTCGCGACGTCATCGGCCTTGACGCGAATATGCTTGCCGGCGATATCGGTGAATTCGTAGAAGCCATCGGCGGTTTTCGCGTTGGGCACGTCCTTGGTCAGGTATTGAGTGCCGTTCTGCAACGTCACCACCGTCTGCGTGGAGCAACCGGCCAATACCAGCAACGTCAACATACCCACCGCCAGACCCAAATTCTTCATGCTCATAACCCTTACCCTGATCCTTCGAAAACCCCGCACCTGAGCGGTCGGGGGAGACTCATTTAATGTGGCTGACAGCCATCTGATCATTATTACGCAAAAAGTTGCGTGTGCCTTTGATCTATTACTGATTGCAACAGTCGGTCAGGGACGGCACTCTGTATGCATAAACAGTGGTTGATCCAGTGCCTGAAATGTCCAATCCCCTAGAAGATCCGCTCTATTACCTGCATAACTTCCGCCAAGTGCTCGCCTGGCTGGGGCAGCGTTATGCCGATTTGCTGGCCCCGGACGAAGAGCATTTCATTCAGCAATTTGACAGCTTACCGCAGGCATCCCAGGCGTTACTGGTACGCATGGTGATGCGCAAGGGCGCGCATTTCCGGGCGGGCAAGCTCAACTATGTCGAGATCGGCGCGGTGCACGAGGCGGTCGTGCCTTTGCTGGAACAGGGTTGGGTGACGGACCAATGCCTGTTGTCGTTCGGCGAGCTGTTCGGCCTGTTGCAGAAAGCGGAAATCCTGGCGGCGTTCAAACCCTGGATCGAGCAACCCAAGGCCAGGAAGGCTGACTGGCTGGAAACGCTGTCAATGCAGTTTTGTGAACTGCGTCACTTCCAGCACTGGTGCCCGGACCTGGCCGATCAGCTTTACAGCCTCACCGTGATGGAACTGTGCGACCGCCTGCGCCTGATGTTCTTCGGTAATCTCTATCAGGACTGGTCGGAATTTGTGCTGGCGGACCTGGGCATCTTTACCTACGAGAAAGTCGAATTCTGCGCCGAATCCCGCGGTTTGCGCAGCCGTGACGATGTGCACGGCTTCCTGTTCCTGCATCAGTGCCAGCAGGCCTTTGAAGCGGGCGAGGCACTCGATGGCGTGCTGGAACAAATCGCTACCTTGCACACCGACAACCCCTGGCTGGAGAAACGTCGGGCCAAGCTGTTGTTCCAGGTGGGCCAGTATTGTGAGCGCAGCGCCGAGTTGGCCCTGGCGGAAGCTATCTACCGGGGCTGCACCTATCCCGGCGCACGGGCGCGGCTGATCCGGGTGCTGGAGCGCCAGGAGGATTTTGCCCAGGCGATGGGGCTGGCCCGTGAGGCGCAACAGGCCCCGGAAAGCGCTGCCGAACAGCAGCACTTGCTGCGCGTGATACCCAGGCTGCGACGCAAGCTCGGCGAGCCGGCGCTGCCCAGGGCAAAACCCCGCGAGATCGTGCGCCTGGACCTCGAACTGCCGGCTCCGGAACCGATGATGTCGGTGGAGTATTGCGTACAGGCGCACCTCAGTGACCATGGTGCACCCGTGCATTACGTCGAGAACAGCCTGATCAATTCGCTGTTTGGCCTGCTGTGCTGGCCGGCGATTTTCGCGCCGTTGCCGGGGTCGTTTTTCCACCCGTTCCAGCGCGGGCCGGTAGACCTGCACAGCGAGGATTTTCATCTGCGGCGTGCCGAGCTGTTCGCCGAGTGCCTGGGCCAACTGGACGGTGAGCGCTACAAGCACACCATTCGCCAGCGTTATGTAGACAAATGGGGCATCCAGTCACCCTTCGTGTTCTGGAACGTGCTCAGCGAAGAACTGCTCGACCAGGCCCTCGACTGCCTGCCAGCGGCGCACCTGCGCCACTGGTTCGAACGCCTGCTGCTGGATATCCGCGCCAACCGCGCCGGCATGCCCGACCTGATCCAGTTCTGGCCCGAAGAAAAAACCTACCGCATGATCGAAGTCAAAGGCCCCGGTGATCGCCTGCAGGACAACCAGCTGCGCTGGCTGGAGTTCTGCGGCGAACACCAGATGCCCGTCACTGTGTGTTATGTGCGCTGGGCGGGGCAGGCCGCTTGAGCTACAGCGTTGCGGTGCGTGCGTTATGTGAATTCACCGCCAAGGTCGGCGACCTCGACCTGCGCTTTACCCCGTCTCCCAGTGCCCAGGAAGGGATTGTCGGCCACCGCACCGTGGCCTCGCGGCGCAGCGCCCATTACCAGAATGAAGTCGCGCTGGAGGGCGAATACCAGCAGTTGAAAGTCCGGGGCAGGGCGGATGGCTACGACCCGGACCGCAACCAGCTGGAAGAGGTGAAAACCTATCGCGGCGACCTGGACAAACAACCGGCCAACCACCGGCAACTGCACTGGGCCCAGGTCAAGGTCTACGGCTGGTTGATGTGCCAGAAGCTCGGGTTGTCGGAGATTGTCCTGGCGCTGGTGTACTTCGACATTGTTGGCGAGCACGAGACGCTGCTCAGCCAACGGTTTCAGGCTGACGACCTGCAGGCATTCTTCGTGCAGCAATGCACCCTGTTCCTCGGCTGGGCCGAACAGGAAATGCACCAGCGCGAAGCCCGCAATGCCGCAGCGGTTGCCCTGGGCTTTCCCCATGCGGCGTTTCGCCCGGGCCAGCGCGCCCTGGCGGAAACGGTCTACAAGGCGGTCAGCACCGGCCGCTGCCTGATGGCCCAGGCGCCTACCGGAATTGGCAAGACCGTCGGCACGATTTTCCCGATGCTCAAGGCCATGGCGCCGCAACAGCTGGACAAGGTGTTCTTCCTGACCGCCAAGACCCCGGGCCGCAAACTCGCGCTGGATGCGGCGCAGGTGCTGTATGACAGCAGCCCCGATCTGCCATTGCGGGTGCTGGAGCTGGTGGCGCGGGACAAGGCCTGCGAACACCTGGACAAAGCCTGCCACGGCGACTCCTGCCCACTGGCGAAGGGTTTTTATGACCGCTTGCCGGCGGCCCGCGAAGCCGCTTCCCGCGTGCGCCTGCTGGACCAGCGCAACCTGCGGGAAGTCGCCTTGGCCCATGACGTCTGCCCCTATTACCTGAGCCAGGAAATGGCACGCTGGGCCGACGTGGTGGTCGCCGACTACAACTATTACTTCGACTTCGGCGCCATGCTGTTCGGCCTGGCCCAGCTCAACCAGTGGCGTGTCGCGGTGCTGGTGGACGAAGCCCACAACCTGGTGGAGCGTGGCCGCTCGATGTACAGCGCGGCCCTCGACCAGTACACGCTCAAGACCCTGCGCGAGATCGCACCCGAGCCGCTGAAAAAGCCGCTCCAGCGCCTGAACCGTGAGTGGAATGCCCTGCACAAGGAGCAAGTGGCACCTTATCAGGCCTACGCCCAGAAACCCGACAAACTGCTGCAGGCGCTGAGCCTGTGCACCAGCGCCATGGGTGAATATTTCAACGACCATCCCGAAGCACTCAATGGCGAACTGCAAGCCTTCTACTTCGAGGCCTTGCAGTTTGCCAAGGTCGCCGAGCTGTTCAACGAACACTTCATTTTCGACATCAGCAAACGCGAACTCAGCGGCAAGCGCAGTTCATCAAACCTGTGCCTGCGCAACGTGGTGCCCGCCGAATTCATTCGGCCCCGGCTGACAGCGGCCCGCAGCAGCGTGTTGTTTTCCGCAACCCTGAGCCCGCGGCACTACTACGCGGACTTGCTGGGAATGCCGCCCGACACCGCCTGGGTGGATGTGGAATCACCGTTCAAGGCCGAGCAGCTGCGGGTGCATATCGTCGACCGGATCTCCACCCGGTTTGTCCATCGCCAGGCGTCCCTGGAGCCCATCGTCGAGCTGATTGCAGCGCAGTTTGCCCAGGCGCCGGGCAACTACCTGGCGTTTTTCAGCAGTTTTGATTATCTGCAGCAAGTGGCGCATTTGCTTGCCGAGCGGCACCCGCGCATCCCGCTGTGGCAGCAGTCACGGGGCATGGCCGAGGCTGAACGCCAGGCATTTCTCGACCAGTTCACCCAGCACAGCCAGGGCATCGGTTTCGCCGTGCTCGGCGGGGCATTCGGCGAAGGCATCGACCTGCCGGGCACCCGGCTGATCGGCGCGTTTATCGCCACCCTGGGCCTGGCGCAACTCAACCCGGTGAACGAGCAGCTCAAGCTGCGGATGGGCGCGATTTTCGGCGCCGGTTATGACTACACCTACCTTTATCCGGGCATCCAGAAGGTGGTGCAAGCCGCGGGCCGGGTGATCCGCAGCCAGCAGGACCGAGGGGTGGTAATGCTGATTGATGACCGGTTTGGCGAAGCGCGGGTGCGGCAGTTATTGCCGCGCTGGTGGTCGATCACTGCGGCGGATACACCGCATCCCGCAACTGGTGGGTGAACAGGCCGGACATGCCTTCGTAAGCCGTATTGGTCAGTGCCACCACTGTAAGCTTCTGCTGCGGGTCGACAAACCAGCTGTGACCGTAGGCGCCGCCCCATTCAAAGGTGCCCCGGGATTGCGGTGTGCCTGTCAACGCCGGGTCATCCAGCACCGCCCAGCCATAACCGAACCCCCAGCCCGGGTCCTGGGTTTGCGCCTTGGCGCCGACCGAATCGGTGACCATCAACTGCACGCTGTGTGCCGACAGGATCGGAGCGCCGCCCCGGCGAATGGTTTCCAGGAACCGCGCAATATCACCTGCCGTCCCGGCCATGCCTGCGCCGCCGGAAGGGTAGGCCTGGGGATCGAGAATCCGCCGCACATCAAACAGCGCGGTGCTGTTGCCCGAGGTGATCGTGGCTTTGTCGACCATGCGCAAAGGCTGCGGTGATCCATCCTGATACGCGGCGGCCAGCCGCGTGAGGTCGGTCACGGCAAACCCGGTATCGCGCAGGCCCAGAGGCCCGGTCACCGACTCGTGGATCAATTCCGGCAAGCGCTGGCCCGACGCCTCTTCCAGCACCGCACCCAGCACATCGGTGGCCATCGAATACTGCCAGCGGGTACCCGGCGGGTAACTCAAGGGCACGCTGGCGATGCGCTTCAGGTTCTCGGCAAAGCTGATTTCCGGCTCGTCCAAACCATCGGAAACCCCGGCGGTGCGGTAGGGTCCGTGCGGGCTTTCCAGAAATCCGTAGCTGAGGCCGGCGGTGTGGTTGAGCAACTGGCTGACGGTGATCACCGGGATGGTGCCATCCGCCAGCTTGGGATTGAAGTCGGGCAGCCAGCGGCTGACCGGATCGTCCAGGCCCAAGCGACCTTGTTCCACCAGGTGCATCGCGGCGGCGGATACCAGCGGTTTGGTCACCGATGCCAGGCGAAAGATCGTGTCCTCTGTCATCGGGCGCCCGTCTTCGCGGTCCGCCAAGCCGGCAGCACGGTGATAAACCAGCTGCCCGTCCCGCAGCACCAGCACCACGGTGCCCACCAGGCGATTGTCGGCAATGGCGCTGTCGACCACCGCATCCACGCGCTTGGCGAGCAGTGGGTCGTGGCTGTCGGCGCAGGCGAGGGTGGCGCAAAGGGAGGCGGCAAGGGGCACGAGGTATCTGGCAGGAGGCTGCATGGTTCAGGTCGCTCATTGGCAGTGCATGACTGCCAAATATGAACGCTGGGGTCCCGGACTACAACGTGACATTGCACAACTGCTGACTCACTGCCCATAAGCGTTCGGCCTGCTCCGGGTCGACAGCCCAGGGCCATACGCCGTTACGGCTGGTGTCATCCTGCGACCAAGCGGCCACATCGCAATCTTCGCAGTAGAGTCCGCCCATGCCCTCCAGTTGCGGGCTGACAGCGCACCACACCGAGGTCGCGGCGCCTTGCTCGGGGCTCTTGTAGTGACTGGCGCGGCGGATATTGCCGTGCTCATCCAGTGCGCCGACGAATGCCAGGTCGTCCTTGTCCAGGTAGCGGATCAAGTCGGTGAGGATTTCCCCCGGGTGCACGGAAAATGCGCGCACACCCTCCGCTTTACCTCGTCGGTCCAGTGCTACCGCGAACAGTGCGTTGGCGGTTTTTGATTGGCCGTAGGCGAGCCACTTGTCATAGGGGCGGTGTTCAAATTGCGGGTCATCGAAATGCACAGGGCTGAGACGATGGCCGAGGGATGATACCGAAACCACTCGTGCGCCATTAGCCTCACGCAGCGCCGGCCACAACCGCGCGGTTAGCTGGAAGTGGCCCAGGTGGTTGGTGGCGAACTGCCCTTCGAAACCTCGCGTATCCCGTTGCAGTGGTGTGGCCATGATTCCGGCGCTATTGATCAGAAGGTTCAATGCCCGGTCGCTGGCGAGGAAGTTTTCGGCAAAACAGTCGATGGAAATCGGGTCGAGTAAATCCAGGCTGGCGTGTTCAACACCGATGATGCCCGAAAGGTTGCGTTCGGCCTTTTCAGGATCCCGCGCGGGAACGATCACCTGCGCACCCGCGTCGACCAACACGCGAACCGTTTCCAGGCCAATGCCGGAGTAGCCACCGGTGACAATCACCGTCTTGCCTTGCAAATCGCTGCCCGCCAAGGCTTGCTGGGCGGTAGTGCCGGCATCGAAGCCGCTGCCAATTGGGGTTTGTTTGTCAGCCATGAAAGATCTCCTTATGGGAGGCCTAGAGTCTCTCGCTGGAGCCCGGACGCGGAATGCCCTAGAGTCCGTGTTTCTGTCGCGATCGTCCGGAGCTTTTATGGATACCCTTTCCGATGTGCTGGCACTGTTAAAAAGCCATCGCTCGACCTTCGCCGGCTTGAAGGCTGGCGGCAACTGGGCCATTGACTTTGCGGCGCCGGATGGCATCAAGTTCAACGCGGTGGTGGAGGGTAGTTGCTGGCTGGAAGTGGAAGGGCTGGCAGTACCGATACGCTTGTATGAGGGAGATTGTTTCCTGTTGACCCAGGCACGCCCGTGGAGGCTGTCCAGCAATCTGTGCCCTGAAGGACTCGATGCACGTGAGGTGTATGCCGATGCGGTGGGAGGCATCGCCACGGCGGGTGCCACGGTGGATCTGTTCTTGATCGGCGGACGATTTATCTACGGGGACGACGCCCGACTGTTGCTGGATAGCCTGCCGCCGGTGTTGCGCGTGAGTGCCAACTCCGAACAGGCCGCCGTGTTGCGTTGGTGCCTGGATTGCCTGGCCCGGGAGTACGCTAGCCCGTTACAAGGCGCGGCGCTGATGACCGAGCATTTGGCGCAAATGATGCTGGTGCAAATCCTGCGGCTCTATCAATCTTCCATGGGCACCCATACCACCGGCTGGCTGGGAGCCTTGGCGGATCCAAGGCTGGCCCCGGTGCTGCGGGAAATTCACGCAGCACCCGCCCGGCGCTGGACATTGAGTGAAATGGCCGGCGTGGCGAGTCAATCCCGCTCCACCTTCGCCTTGCACTTCAAGCAACGGGTAGGGCTGGCACCGCAGGAATACCTGACCCGCAGGCGTATGCACCTGGCGGTACAGGCCTTGAAAGCCAGCGACAACAGCGTGTCCACGATCGGCCAGTCCCTGGGTTATCAGTCAGACAGCGCTTTCAGCAATGCTTTCAAGCGCGTGATGGCTTGTTCTCCCCGGGAATACCGCGAGCGAACCCCACACAAGGAACCCAGTGATGAGTGAAACCCTGCAGCAGAAGGTCAAGGTCAACGGCATTGAGTTGAACGTGCACATCGCCGGCCCCGAGAGCGGCCCGCCGGTGTGGTTGCTGCATGGGTTTCCCGAGTGCTGGCACTCCTGGCGCGAGCAGATTCCGGCGCTGGTGGCCCAGGGTTATCGGGTGTTTGTCCCGGAAATGCGCGGCTATGGACAATCCAGCGCGCCGCCGGAAGTGGCCGACTATGACCTGCTGACCCTGTGCGCCGATATCCAGGGCGCCATGGACCTGTTCGGGCATCGCCGGGTCGTCATGATTGGCCATGACTGGGGCGCCGTGGTGGCCTGGCACCTGGCGTTGCTCGAGCCAGAGCGCGTCAGCCAGTTGGTGACGATGTCGGTACCGTTCGCCGGACGCTCCCGCAGGCCGGTGATCGAGATCATGCGCGAGCTGTACGCCGATCGCTTCAATTACATCCTGTACTTCCAGGCCCCAGGCGTGGCTGAAAAGGAACTGGATGCCGATATCGAGCGGACATTACGGCTGTTCATGCAGGACCAGGACGTTTTCCTGCAGAAGAAACCCGCCAGCGCGAAGCTGCTGGAAGGTGTGCCGCTGCCCGGTACGCTCCCGGCCTGGTGCAGCCAGCAGGACCTCGACGTGTATGTTCATACCTTCGCCAATGACGGCTTTCGCGGCCCGTTGAACTGGTACCGCAACTTCGAACGCAACTGGCAGCGCACCGAGTTCCTCGCCGGCAGGCAGGTGCTGCAACCGACGCTGTTCCTGATCGGCGACCGCGACCCGGTCGGCGTATTCGAAGCCCACACCCTGAAGCGCATGCCCGACGTCGTGCCGAACCTGCAACAAAGCGTCCTGGCCAACTGCGGCCACTGGATTCAGAACGAGCAGGGGCCCAAGGTCAACGAACTGCTGCTCGGGTTTCTAAGGCGAACGTGAACGTCGCGCCGCGTCCTGGCACATCGATCAGGCGGATTTCCTGACCGTGCAGTTGCAGGATCCGGTGCACGATGCGCAAGCCCAGGCCGCCATCGCGTCGAGCCCCGCCAATGGTGAAGGCGCGCAGGAACAGACCTTCGCGCAGATCCGCCGAAATCCCGGGGCCGCTGTCGCTCACCGTGACTTCAACAAAACCGGACTTGGGGGCCAGGGTCACTTCAACTTCGCCATTGGGCGGGGTATGGCGCAGGGCGTTATCCAGCAGGTTGGTGAGTACCCGTTCGATCAGGCCCAGGTCGGCCAATACGGTTGGCACCACCGGCGGCAGGCTGGCGGTGAGGGTGATCGCCCGGGCTTCCGCGGTCAGTTCGAACTTCTGGAAAATGTCCTGCACCAGGTCGGGTATTGAAAAGCCTTCGATGACCGGCTGCACAAACCCGTGTTCCAGGCGTACCAGTTCCAGCAGCGACTGGGCCAGCCCGCCGACCTTGCGGCTCTGGTCGAGGGCGATGCCCAGGTAACGCCGGCGTTCCTGCGGGGTCAGGCTGGCGTCTTTCAGGGACAGGGTTTCCAGGTAGCCATGCAAGGAGGCCAGCGGTGTGCGCAGGTCATGGGAAATATTCGCGACCATCTCCCGGCGTTCCTGCTCTTGATGGGTGATGGCGCGCCACTGTTCACCCAGGCGGTTCTCCATCTGCACGAATGCGTGGTCGAGCACGGCGATTTCATCCTGGCTGGCAACCTCGGGCGCCACGGCCTGCGGGACTTTCGGTGCGCCGTTGATGTCGAACTGGCCGACCTTCTCGGTCAGTTGCCGCAAGGGCCGGGTGATCCAGGCGAACGCGGTCAAACCCGCGAGCAAGCACAACAATGCCACCAGGGCGATGGACCACAGGGCGATGTTCAGTGCCATGCCGGTGGCATCCCGGGCGTCGAACACATCATGGGCTTCGCCCAGCAGCACCACATACAGGTAGCCGGCCTGCTGGCCGTTGACCCGCAGCGGCGCGGCGCTGAACACCTTGAGGCCGTCGACGCTGCGTGGGTCGTCGCCGAGGATCGGCAGCATCGCGCCGCTGAGGAAACGGCGCACCGGCTCCAGGTTGACTTGGTCGCGGCGCAGGTGGCCGCTGGGCGCAGCGTTGCCGACCACACGCCCGTTAATGTCCAGCAGGTACACCTCGACACTCGGGTTTACCAGCATCAACTGGCTGAACAGGTTGCGCACCGCGTCCGGCTTGAGACCGTCGGCGTCCATCAACTGCGTATCCCGGGCGATGTGCGCGGCGAGGTCGCGGGACAGGCCTTGCACCACTTCCAGTTCATGCATGTGGTTGGAGCGCACTTGCAGCCAGGCCGACGTGCCGCTGCAAATCAGCAGCAACAGCGCGAACACCAGGGACAGGCGCTGGGTAAGGGTCAGCCTCATGCCGATTGCTCGGCAAACTTGTAGCCACGGCCCCACACCGTGAGGATGCGCGCCGGGTTGGCCGGATCGGCCTCGACCTTGGCCCGCAGGCGGTTGATATGGGTATTGACGGTGTGTTCGTAACCTTCGTGGCTGTAGCCCCACACGGCGTTGAGCAGGTCCATGCGCGAGAATACCTTGCCCGGTTGGCGGGCGAAAAAGTACAGCAGGTCGAATTCCCGGGGCGTGAGGTCCAGCCGCTGGCCTTGCAGGGTGGCGTCACGGGTCAGCGGGTTGATGAACAACTGGCCGAGGTCGAGGCTGCCGGCGTCCATCTTCAAGTTGCGCGCCATGGCGTCGACCCGGCGCAGCAGCGCCTTGACCCGCGCCACCAGCTCCGGCATGGAAAACGGCTTGGCCAGGTAGTCATCCGCCCCCAGTTCCAGGCCGAGTATGCGATGCAGCTCGCTGGAGCGGGCACTGGTGATAATGATCGGCGTGTAGCGCGTCATCGCCCGGGCCCGCCGGCAGATCTCCAGGCCGTCGACGCCGGGCAGCATCAGGTCAAGGATCAACGCATCCCAGCCGCCTTGCTCCAGCAGGCGCAGGCCTTCATCACCATCGGCACTGTGAACCACCTCGAACTGCTCGTCCCGCAGGTGCAGGCAGATCAAATCGGCAATATGGGCATCGTCCTCGACCACCAGGACACGTTTGGGCTGATCCATTGATAAAAACCTGTCTTCTTGATTCGCGCATTGTGCGGCTTTTGCAACAGTGTAGTTATCACGAATTGTTTAACTCTGCGTGAGGATTCCGCGACCACCCCGGGCCTAACCTTACTCATCGCAACGGCAAAAGTACGCCCCCCTCGCCACAGTTTGTTTGTCAGCCATAGGGGCTTCGCCAGCCATCCGCACTTGTGTGAGGAGCAACTCATGTATTCACGTCGACAGATCCTGCTCGCCGGCGGCGGCCTCGGCCTCGCGGTAATCGCCGGTGGCCTGCTGCAAAAAATCAACGCCGGCCCCGCCCTGATCGCCGAAGCCGAAGCCGCCGAACATTTCGAAGTCAGCCACACCGACGCCGAATGGCGCACCCTGTTGACCGCCGAGCAGTACGCGATCCTGCGGGAGGAGGGCACCGAACGCCCCTACAGCAGCGCCCTCAACAGTGAACACCGCAACGGCACCTTCGCCTGCGCCGGTTGCGCTTTGCCCCTGTACGCCTCAGCCACCAAATTCGAAAGCCACACCGGCTGGCCCAGCTTCTGGCAACCCCTGGAAAACGCCGTGGCCAGCCACGTCGACACCTCCTTCGGCGTGGTACGCAAGGAAATCCACTGCCGCCGCTGCGGCGGTCATCAGGGCCACGTGTTCGATGACGGCCCGGCACCCACCGGCCTGCGCTACTGCATGAACGGCGCAGCCATGACGTTCACCGCGACTTAATTCAATGTCTTCCTATAAGGGTCTACCCCATGTGGCTTTTGGTTCTCGCATATCTGGGCGGCGTGCTGACGATTGTCAGTCCCTGCATCCTGCCGGTTCTGCCTTTTGTCTTCGCTCGCACCGGGCAGCCGTTTTTGCGCAGTGGCTTGCCGCTGCTGCTGGGGATGGCGATGACCTTCGCCCTGGTCGCCTCGCTCGCGGCGGTGGGCGGCGGTTGGGTGGTGCAAGTCAATCAGTACGGTCGCTGGCTCGCGTTGCTGTTTGTTGCGCTATTCGGGCTGACACTGCTGCTGCCAAGCCTGTCCGAGCGCCTGACCCGGCCGCTGGTGGCCGCGGGCAGTCGCCTGTCGGAAGCCGCCGGGGCCGATTCGCGGCCGCGTCCGGGCGCATCGTTCCTGATCGGCGTGGCCACCGGGCTGCTGTGGGCGCCGTGCGCCGGGCCCATCCTCGGGCTGGTGCTGACGGGCGCCGCGCTGCAGGGCGCCAGTATCGGCACTACCTTGCTCTTGCTGGCCTACGCGGCAGGGGCTGCCACCTCCCTGGCCTTGGCGCTGCTGGTCGGCGGTAAAGTCTTCGGTTTCATGAAGCGTTCGCTGGGCGCTGGTGAATGGCTGCGTCGTGGGCTCGGCGCCCTGATGTTGGCCGGTGTGGCGGCCATCGCCCTGGGCCTGGACACCGGGATCCTGGCGCGCCTGTCGACGGCGTCAACCGGTGGCCTGGAACAAAGCCTGGTGGAGAAACTCAGCGCCAAGCCTGAACAGAAGAGCGGGGCGATGATGGCCGGCGGCGCGATGATGGCCGCCAACCACAGTGACACGCTGCCAGTGGAAGGCCAGTTGCCGCCGCTGGACGGTGCCGTGCAATGGCTCAACTCCGAGCCACTGACTGCCGAGGCGTTGAAAGGCAAGGTGGTGCTGGTGGATTTCTGGACCTACTCCTGCATCAACTGCCTGCGCACCTTGCCGTACGTCAAGGCCTGGGCCGAGAAATACCGCGACCAGGGCCTGGTGGTGATCGGTGTGCACGCTCCGGAATTCGCCTTCGAACGCGACGTGAACAACGTCACCAAGGCCATGAAGGACCTGGGCATCACTTACCCGGTGGCCATCGACAACAACTACAAGATCTGGCGCGCCTTCAACAACCAGTACTGGCCGGCGCATTACTTTGCCGATGCCAAGGGCCAGATCCGCTATCACCATTTTGGCGAGGGTGACTACGCCGAGTCCGAGCGAGTGATCCAGCAACTGCTGCGTGAGTCGGGCGCTACCAAGGTGGCGGGCGGCTTGATCGAAGCCGATGCCAAGGGCATCCAGGCCGCACCGGACATGAACGAAGTGCAGTCGCCGGAAACCTACCTGGGCTTCCAGCGCGCCGAGAACTTCGTGACCACCGGCACCCTGGGCACCGACAAGGTGGTGAACTACCCGGCAGCCGGCAACCTGGCCTTGAACAACTGGACCCTGGAAGGCCCATGGAACGTCGGCGGCCAGCAAGCCACCCTCGCAGCGGCCAACGGCAAGATCGTCTACCGCTTCCACGCCCGTGACCTGCACCTGGTGCTGGGCCCGGGCGCCGACGGCAAGCCGGTGCGCTTCAAGGTCAGCATCGACGGCCAGGCGCCGGGGGATGCCCACGGCACCGACGTCGCACCGGATGGCAGCGGCACCGTGACCGAACAACGTTTGTATCAACTGGTGCGCCAGCCGGGCGCGGTCAAGGACCGGACCTTCACCATCGAGTTCCTGGACCCGCAAGTGGCGGCCTATGCCTTCACCTTCGGCTAACCCATAGCGAAATTTTGCATGGTTAACCCGATCAATGTAGGAGCTGGCTTGCCTGCGATAGCGATGTTGAATTCACCACCTCAATCGCAGGCAAGCCAGCTCCCACAGTTGACCGCATTTATCCTGATGTTTCGGAGTGACTGAGATGAAACTGCTTAAGTACTTACCGGCCCTGGCGTTCGCCGCCTTTGTCGGCCACAGCTCGGCGTTCTCCTTCGGCCCGTCCGACGACGCCGTGGCCATCGCGCCGCCGGCCATGGACCTGCCGGCAGACGCGAACAACCTGCAAACCGCGGTCTTCGCCGGCGGCTGCTTCTGGGGCGTGCAGGGTGTGTTCCAGCATGTACAAGGGGTGAAAAACGCCGTCTCCGGCTATGACGGCGGCGCGGCGAGCACCGCGCAGTACGAAAGCGTCAGCGGCGGCGATACCGGCCACGCCGAGTCCGTCGCCGTGACCTACGACCCAAGCAAGGTCAGCTACGGCAAGCTGCTGCAGATCTACTTCTCGGTCGCTCACAACCCCACGGAACTCAACCGCCAGGGCCCGGACAGCGGCACCCAGTACCGCTCGGCGATCTTTGCCCAGAACGCCGAACAGCAAAAAGTCGCCCAGGCCTACATCGCCCAGCTCGACGCCGCGAAAGCCTTCGACAAGCCGATCGTGACCAAGATCGAGATGGGCAAAGCCTTCTACCCGGCGGAGTCCTATCACCAGGACTTCCTGACCGAAAACCCGTCGTACCCCTACATCGTGATCAACGACCTGCCAAAGGTCGCCCAGCTGAAAAAATTGTTCCCTGAGCAGTACCGCGCAGAACCGGTACTGGTGAAAAACCAGTAGACCTATGATCGTTCCCACTTTCGACGATCGTTCCCACGCAGGACGATCGTTCCCACGCAGGACGATCGTTCCCACGCTCTGCGTGGGAATGCCGCCAGGGCGCTCTGCGTCCGCTTTTGAAGTCGTGACGCGGAGCGTCACCGGATTCATTCCCACGCGGAGCGTGGGAACGATCAGCGTGGGAACGATCATCAGACGACTTCAAGGTAGGAGCTATGAATCGCCCGCGCCAACTCCCGCACGGTGTCGATAAAATCCGTCAACCGGCTATGCAGCCCATCCTCCAGAATCTCATCAATCCCTGTATACCTCAGCCGCGCCTCAAACTCCGCCGCCAAACGCTGGGCCGTACGCCCATAACTCCCCGGCAGGTCCGCCAGGATATGGCTCAACTCCTCGATACACGCATGCAACGAGCGCGGCACATCACTGCGCAACAGCAACAACTCCGACACCGACCGCGCATTCAGCGCATTCGGGTACAGCTCGGTATACGCCTCAAACGACGACAGCGCCCGCAACAACGCGCTCCACTGGTAATACCCGCGTGCCGAAAGGTCGCTGACTTCCTCGGACTCTTCCCCAAACATTTCATACCGCGCGTCCAGCAACCGCAACGTGTTATCCGCCCGCTCGACAAACGTCCCCAGCCGAATAAACCGATACGCATCGTTGCGCATGATCGTCCCGGACGTCGCCCCACGAAACAGGTGCGAGCGCTGCTTCACCCAGTCACAAAAGTGGCTGATGCCATGCCGCGCCAACCCGCCGGCCGCAATACTGCGCATCTCCAGCCAGGTGGCGTTGAGGTTTTCCCACATATCAGCCGTGATCCGTCCCCGCACCGCATGGGCATTACCCCGTGCAGCCCGCAGGCAATTGTAGATACTGGCGGGGTTTTCCTCGTCGAGGGCGAAGAAGTGCAGCATGCGCTCGGCGTCCAGTTGCTGATGGCGCTCAAGGTAACTGTCCAGTGTGCCGCTGCTGAGCAGCGACATGGCCAACTCGTCCAGCCCGTCACTGCGCCCGGCCTGGGGCATCAACGACAGCGAATAACTGACTTCCAGCATGCGCGCCAGGTTCTCGGCACGCTCCAGGTAACGGGACATCCAATACAGATCTGCGGCGGTTCTACTCAGCATACTCAGCCCTCCACCACCCAGGTGTCCTTGGTTCCGCCGCCTTGCGACGAGTTGACGATCAATGAGCCTTCGCGCAGCGCCACGCGGGTCAAGCCACCGGGTACCAGGCGGGTTTCCTTTCCCGAGAGCACGAACGGTCGCAGGTCGATATGCCGCGGCGCGATGCCGTTTTCGACAAACGTCGGGCAAGTGGACAGGCTCAAGGTCGGTTGGGCGATGTAGGCATGAGGGCGGGCCTTGATACGCTGGCGGAAGTCCTCGATCTCGGCCGCGCTGGACGCCGGGCCCACCAGCATGCCGTAGCCGCCGGAACCCTGGGTTTCCTTGACCACCAGCTCCGGCAGGTGCGCCAGTACGTGGGACAGCTCATCCGGCTTGCGGCACTGGAAGGTCGGCACGTTTTGCAGGACCGGCTCTTCATCCAGGTAGAACCGGATCATTTCCGGCACGTACGGGTAGATCGACTTGTCGTCCGCCACGCCGGTGCCGATCGCATTCGCCAGCACTACGTTGCCCGCGCAGTACGCCGCGACCAGGCCGGGCACGCCGAGCATCGAATCGGGGTTGAAAGCCTGCGGGTCGAGGAAGGCATCGTCGATGCGGCGGTAGATCACATCCACGGCCTTGGGGCCGTCGGTGGTACGCATGAACACCTTGAGGTCGTGCACGAACAGGTCGGCGCCTTCCACCAGCTCCACGCCCATTTCCCGGGCCAGGAATGCATGCTCGAAGAACGCGCTGTTAAACCGGCCTGGCGTCAGCACCACCACATTCGGGTTGTCCAGGCGGCTGGAGCTTTTCAGGGTCTTGAGCAGCAGGTTGGGATAGTGGTCCACCGGGGCGATGCGTTGCTTGGCGAACACCTCGGGGAACAGGCGCATCATCATCTTGCGGTCTTCGAGCATGTAGCTCACGCCGCTGGGGGTACGCAGGTTGTCTTCGAGCACGTAGTAGGTGCCGTCGCCATCGCGCACCAGGTCGACCCCGGAGATGTGCGAATAGATATCGCGGTGCAGGTCCAGGCCGACCATGGCCTTCTGGTATCCCTCGTTGCCCAGCACCTGATCGGCGGGAATGATCCCGGCCTTGATGATGCGTTGGTCGTGGTAGATGTCGGCAAGGAACATGTTCAGCGCATTCACCCGCTGGATACAACCGCGCTCGATGACACTCCACTCACTGGCGGGGATGCTGCGGGGGATGATATCGAAGGGGATCAGGCGCTCGGTGTCTTG
This sequence comes from Pseudomonas sp. GP01-A4, assembly GCF_058780865.1. Taxonomy (NCBI): domain Bacteria; kingdom Pseudomonadati; phylum Pseudomonadota; class Gammaproteobacteria; order Pseudomonadales; family Pseudomonadaceae; genus Pseudomonas; species Pseudomonas sp. GP01-A4. The sequence goes on along the minus strand of NZ_JBYSWF010000022.1, from coordinate 16,964 downwards.
CTCGTCGCCATACAGGGTGAAGGTGATCCCCGCGCGGTGAAACAGCAGGTCGGCTTCACGGCGGCGCTGGGCCAGCAGTTCTGGCGGCGTGTTGGCCAGCCAGCGGGAGAATTCCTGATAATGCGCACGGCAAACGCCTTGTGCATCATTCATTTCATCAAAGAAAGATCGAGCCATTCCAATTACCTTGTCAGTGCCGGGACTAACTGCGCTTTGGCACTGCCGCTTTAGAAAACGCATTTTTTTATGAGCCCGTGGCTGATGGTGCCAGCAGGCCTGGTCCTTACTTTCTTTTGGGGTGGGCTCTGGGTCGGGGGGTAACGATTGCTCCTGTATCCGGGCAGATAAAGGACTAAAGCAATGCCTGTGCCATCCACCTTGTGGCGAGGGAGCTTGCTCCCGCTGGGCTGCGCAGCGGCCCCAAAAAGGAACCAGACCGCTGCGCACCGGAGCGCTGTCCCGGTCCAGCGGGCCCAAGCTCCCGCGCCACCGATGCGGCCCTATCGCCTCAAAACGGTGCACTGATTACTTGAACTTTGCACCAGCCCGGTTCTTCTAAACTGCTTCAAATGCCAGCACGGAGCACGGATGTGCCCAGAATCATCTCACCCGACACCCCGGAATCGAGCCTGACCGACCACAGCGAACACAACGCTAAGATTTTCGGTTCGCCCAAGGACCGTCTCGACTTTTACCGGCGTGAAATCCAGTACGAAACCAGCATCCTGGCCAACCGCACCGACGCCTACCTCACGGCCCAGTCATTCCTGGTGATTGCCTTCGTGTCCGGCATGGGCAACCTGAACCCCGAATGGGGCAAGCTGTTCACCCTGGTGGTGCCCGTGTTCCTGGCGACCCTGGGCATTCTCAGTTCCCTCAACGCCTGGCCGGGGATTCGGGCGGCCTACGAAATCATCGACCACTGGCATTACAAGCAGAGCGAACTGCTGCGCAGCGAGCCGGTGATGGGCCTGGCCTACGATGAGTCGCCACTGTTCAGTGAGATGGAGTCGTCCCACAAGGGCTATCGCAAGTCGCTGTTGTTCTCGATGCGCGCGCCCTGGCTGTTCATGGTGTTCTGGGTGATGCTGGGGGCCTACGCGTTTTACATCCAGGTGGACAACCCCGGCTCATAAGCAATTGGAACTTCACCGACCCGCACGGGACCTTACCTTTACGCAGTCTGCGTTTTCCAACAGAGGTGAGCCATGAGCACAGACAACGACCCGCAAACCAGCAACCGTAACGATCCCGCCATCGACCGCGGCGAACCGGCCCCCGGCACCGCGGCCGACGCGCCAAAAGACCCCAAGCCTGCCAGCGACCCCAAGGCCAAGGAAAACGACTACAGTCCAGACTTCAAGCCCGAGCGCGAGCCCAAGCCTGAAACCGATGCCGATATCGATACCCAAGGCGGTTAGAGGAGACGGTGATGTCAGTTGAAATAGACGAAGACGATGAACTCAATGACCCGGGCAATGAAGACCCGGGTTCATTGATGGATGATGCCGAAGTACCGCTTAACGACCTGGATGATGCCGCTGACGTCGGCAACACTGAAAACCAGGAGTAGACGTCATTGTTGTGCCTGGGCACGTCGTTCATACCACGCCAGCATCGGCTGCGTGCTGAGACCATGAACGACGATGCTCAGGGCAATGACTGACAGCGTCAGGTTCACCGCGACCGCGCTGCTGGTGCCCACCAGCCCGTGGTTGATGGCATAGAACAGGTAGTAGATGCTGCCGATCCCGCGAATCCCGAACCAGCCCACCAGCCCGCGCTGATGGCGATTCAGCAAGCTGCCCCAGGGTATCGACAGCACGCTGAGGGGGCGAATCACGCAAAACAGCGCCGCCCCCACCGCCAGCGCCCGCCAGTCCCAATGGCTGACCAGCACCACGCCCAGCAAGGTCACCAGGAACACTTCCATCGAACGCTCCACCAGCCCACCAAAGGCGAGCATGTCGCCCATCATCACCCCGGCGGCGATTTGCGTGTCCTGCAGTTGCCCGACATCGCCATGCAACGCATGCTCCGGCTCAACTTCCATGTGGCCAACCACCGGCTGTGCCAGATGTTCCGCCGGGGTTTGTGAGTTGCCGGTGGACTTGAACTCGGCCTGGCGCAGCCCGAGGCCGGCGGCAAATACCGACAGGAAGCCGTAGCCGCCGATGGCTTCGGCCACCACATAGGCGAGGGCGATCAGGGCCAGCGTCAGGTAGTCATTCGGTGACAGGGTGCTGTCGGCATTGGTGATACGCATCTTCAGGGTGACGCGACCGATGCCACGCCCCATCCAGTAGCCCACGAGCAACCCGGCAGGTACGGCCCAGAGCAGGTTTTTCAGCACCCAGCCGCCCAGCCAGTCACCGTCGAACCCGCCGTGCTGCATGAAAAACAGCGCAAAGATCACGAACGGGAAGGCCGTGCCGTCGTTCAAGCCTGCCTCACCGGAAAGACCGAAGCGCAGCGCGTCATAATCCTGCGCGTTATTGACCTGCACCAGGCCCGCGAGCACCGGGTCGGTGGGCGCAAGAATCGCCCCCACCAGCAGTGAAACCCCCCACGACAACCCCAGCAGCCAATGCAGCACCAGGCACGTCCCGAGGATGGTCAAGAGCATCACCGGCCCGGCCATGCCAAACGCAATGCGCCAGGTTCGGTGCTTGAGGGGCAGGCGCAGTTTCAGCCCGCTGACGAACAGCGAAAACAGCACCGCGACTTCCGTCAGGTGTTCCATCCAACTGGCCGAGGCCTTGATGTCCAGATGCAGCAGGTCCATGCCCAGCGGGCCGATACCCACGCCGAGCAACAGGCACACCGCCGAGGTGGTGACCGGCATCCAGCGCAGGTAGGAGGAGGTGAGGGCGAGGGTGAGCAACACCGCGCCCAGTACGGCCATCCATAGGATGAAGGTCATTGAATAGTCCCGGGCATGGTCTGTGTGAACGTTTGAGGTTTGCCGGGAGAGAGAGGTTCAAAAAACGCGCATTGCCTGCTCGGGCAATGCGCGGTTTGTCAGGTCGCCAGGCGTGTTACGTTGGCATTGAGGGTGCTGTTTGGGGTGAAGGAGAAGGTGAACCCCGAGTCGAGAAACTTTTGCAGCCCGTCATTATCAAGACTGAATACCGTTGCACCGACCGATTGATCAAGAGTGCCAGTGGCATCGAACATGGCTTTGTCCAGGCCGGCTTGGTTGGTGTTGTAGATATAGAGCTTTCCATCACTGCTCTTTTGAATATAGGCGGTGTGTACGATATTGCCGTCTGCTCTATTGCTCATGAAATTGATAACGCCTGATTCGGTAATGTCCGCGGGCCTGAATACGGCGCTGGTATTCTCGGCAGTAATACCCATCAGATCCTTGTAGCGTTGCGTGTAATTGGAATCCCCGCTCCTGACCACACTGCCCAGCACGGCCTCGCGAGTTTTCAACGGGAGTGCATTGTCTGCCATACCGACGAACATGGTTTTTTCGTAGCAGATTGTCCCGGTGTATCCCGTTTTTGCATGGAGCTTCTCCAGTTTGTCGCGAAGCGCTTCTACCGGCACGGCGTCAGCTTTGAAATTTTCCAGCGGCTCGCCAAAGGGCTTTCTGGTTTTCACATTCAAGGCGTGCCAATTACCGGTGGCGTCATCAAACTTCGCAAACACCTTGGCTTCTTCGGTCGCATTGGCCGCCTTGTAAGTGCCTTCGGCAATGCCGGGCTTTTTCGCCAGTGACGTCAGGTCGACACTGCGCAAGGCGCCACGCAGATGATTGACGCCGTTACGTCCAGCGGTCAGCGTGGTGCGCCCCAGCTTCAATGCACTCCGGGCCAGATCATCAGCTCCGCTCAACGGATTGAAACTCCCCAGCGCCGCGCGCCCGACAATCTTCGCGCCCTGGGCGAACTTGCTGAAAGCCGATGCGCCGGCGGCCACGGCCTTGGCCCCCCTGGCTGCCGCACCGAGGCCCACGGCAAACCCAAATATATCCAGGGCCAGGTCGCCGACACCTTCGCCGATGTTGCCGTTTTGAAAGTTGACGATTGCCGACCTCAAGGGGATCAGGTTGAGGAGGAATTCATTGACTTTCTTGTAAAAGGGAACCTCGGTATCAAGCGTGGTGAGCCCCTCGGCCTCTTTTTTGAATGACCGAATATCAACATCCTTCACCATGGCATCGGCAATATAAGACGTTCGGGCACTGCCAAAGCTCTTGGGGTTGGCGGCCTGGATTTTTTCATCCGTCAACCCGGGTGCGTACTCGCCCGAAGGTATGACTTCTTCCAGGTCTTTATGGTAATGGGTGTGATTGGAAGGCTGTTTGCCTGCCGTGAAGTCACCCAGGTCCGTACGCTCGGTAATCTTTGCGGTCCTGAGATTGATTTCGTAGATGTGCACCTGGTTGTTGCGCCTGGTTTTCACCAGCAGGCAATTGTCGTCGGGCACCCGCTTGCGGGTTTCCTTGCCAAAGTTGTCCTTATCGACGTCGACTTCCCTGACCACTGTGATTTCGCCGTATTCCAGGTTTTTACGGTCTTCTTCAGGGAGCCGCGAAACCATCCACTTGACCTGGGTCGCGACGCTTTTTTCGATGCCGTCGGCGTATTCCCCGAACGCGTCCTGGAACACGTTCGGCATACTTGGCAGGTCTTTGGTTTTTTCCAGCACCTCGCTGAGGTTCAACGTACTGGATGAGGTCACCCAATGATTGTCAGCGGGGGGCGGGGGCCCAATTCCAAGTACCCCTACGGCCGGTGGTTCTTCGACGCCAGGTCGATGGTGAAGCGCGTCCTTCATATACAAGTCGAGGATCGAATAAGGCCCCGGGAAATCGCTATGGGCGGGTTCCAGCGTGATGCTCTTGTCTTCCAGGGTTGCCGTATCCATGCCCGGCAGGGCTTTGCGCAACTGCTCCAGGGCCATTTCCTTGCGTAATGGCATCGGCATGCTCTGTGTTTGACTGGCCGCGCTCAGCTCGGTGATCTGCGCATCGAATGCATCGCGTACATCATTCATTTGGCCTTCGGTCACCGGATACGGCATACCGTTCGCGCTTCCCCAATCCTTGAGCGCCTCTTGCTGGGCGGCATATTCGACATAACGCTCCTGGGCGGAGACCGGCGCGACCTCAGCGTGGAGCATGACCTGCCCGTAGGACATCCCTGCGGTTGAACCCGGAGACTGCGCTTCGATGCGTTCTACCGCGGTGACAAAACTGACCCAACTATGGGAACCCGGGGTGACCTGGTCCGGGATGTCTTTAACCAGGAACTCCGGAGCGCGGGTGGAGAGCAGCAGATGCGCTTGTAGCGCCGCTGCCTCGGGTGACGATGCCTTGCCGGTGCTGACAAGATGTTCGGCCAACCGGCTGACGATACCGGATGCGGGTTTGCCCCAGGTACTGTTCCCGGTCACGGCAAAACCGGCGATGTGATGCCTGGACCTGGGGTCTGTCGCGCGGAACGAGTTGTCTTTGTCCACACTCATGGCCGCCAACAGCCAATCAGTGGCACTGCCTTTGATGGACTGCGCGTCAAATTTTGCCTGGAGGGCCTCGCCCAACGCCTTGCCCTTGGGGGAGCGGATCAGCGAGTCGAGCACCCGCTGCGGGTCAGCCAGCTCGGAAGGCGTGAACGACTTGCCCTGCATGAGGTATTCCACTACGTTCCTGGCGCCGTTCAAATCAACGTCGCCGATCTTGCCGCGGCGCAGGTCGGACCGCAGCTGATTCGCCGCCTCGGGCGCAAGCGGGGGCTGCCATTCCAGCGCACCGCCATAATTGCCATGGAGCGGCGCCTGGAGTTCAGGCCTGAGCAGATAATTCGTCAGGTTCTCCACCTCCTCGGGCGTGGTTGGCACGTCCCAGCCATTGATCTCAAGGAATTCCTTGAGGCTAATGGTGCTCCCTGAGTCGGTGCTCCCGACCTGGCGGTAAGCGCTGTCGGGGTGAAGCTCGACTTTATTCTTTTGCAGGTAGTCGAGAACGTCACCGCTCCCAATGCTGCCCGATCGAATCCGCTCAAGCAGGTAATTGAGTTCACGCCCCACGGTGTTCAGCGTCTGGGTATTGCCCACCAGGGCTTTCTGGCGCTCAACCTCATCCTCACCACGGGTTTCGTGCAGGTCCGCAAAACGCGGGCCGCTCACGCCGGTAAAAGCCTTGTCGCGCGCCAACTCATCTGCACGCTCGTGGGCATGATCCGGCAGGATATGTTCTTGCTCTTTGTAGAATTGGCTCACCAACCACAGGGGGGCACTGTTGCTGTTTTGGGAGAGCGGCGGTTTGAAGGGGATCGGGTTACCGTCGCCGATAACGCGTGCGGCGTCCCTGACCTGTGCGCCCACCTGCGCCCAGCCTTTGTCATCGGGGCCGTTGGGTTGCGCGGCGGCGGAGGGCCTGCGCTGGTAGGTGATCTTCCCGGTATTGGGGTCAATCATCACTGAATTGGGGTTTATCCCGTTTTCCCTCATCCAGTCACGGACTTGCGGAGACTCCATGGCACGCCCCAACTGCGACCACCACTGCCCGAACGTTGAGTTCGGCGGAATGTTCTCGACCATGATCGCGTCGTCATGGCCGTCGCCCTTGACCTGACGCAGCGCGCTGGCTACCTGGCCTGCCAGTTCACCGTCGGCATCGGCACGCGGGCTGGGGATCCTGGTCCCGGGGGAGCCTGGCGCGGCATTTTCCGGCGCTGCGGCCTGGAGCCGCGCCGGGGGAAGCGGCTTGTCAGGTGCGTTCAAAGGAATGAAAGAAGCCGTAGCCTGAGTAGGAGCAATTGTCATAGGAGGGGGATCCGGTAATTTATCGAGTACACCCAAGCAGCGCTTCGCTCCAGCGGGTGTAACTCTTCGTACCCGATGCCCCCTCAGCGATTCCATCCCACTGGCATGCAGTTTGATACGGCGTTTTACGCGCCCATGCTAAGGGTGCGCCGCGGTCCTCAGCCGAATCATGTCGATCAGCTGGCGCAATCCCGGCTGCGACTGACGCCGGCTGGGGTAGTACATGCACAGCGGCGCGCCGATGCAGGCCCAGTCGGGCAGCACTTCCACCAGGCGCCCGTCGGCCAGTTCCGCCAGCACGCGATTCTCCAGGCAGTAGGCGATACCCACGCCTTGCAGGGCCGCATCAACGATGGTCTGGGTGTCGGCCGCGCTGAAGTGGCCGGGCACATCGAGCCGCTGTTGGCGTGCGCCATTGCCCAGTTCCCATTTGTAGGTGGTCTTGTCGCCCAGGTACATGCGTACACAGGAGTGCGTGAGCAAGTCCCTGGGCACTGCAGGTGTCCCTGCCTGTGCGAGGTAGGCCGGGGAGGCGACCATGATCCAGCGCAGCTCGCCGGTCAGCGGCACGGCCACCATGTCCTGGGGCACCGTGGCGCCATAGCGGATTCCTGCGTCGTAGCCCTCTGCGACGATGTCGAGCATGCGGTCCTCGATCATCACGTCCAGGCGCAGTTGCGGGTAGGTGCGGGTGAACTCGCCGAGCACCGGCGAAATCAGCAGCACCGCGGCATCCCGGGGTACGTTCAGGCGCAGGCGGCCAATCGGCGCCTCGCGGTACAGTTCGAGGGTGTCGAGGCCGTCCTGGATCGTCGCAAAGCCGGCACTGAGTTTTTCCGCCAGTACCACGCCGGCATCGGTAGGCTCTACGGCGCGGCTGGTGCGATACAGCAATTTGACCCCCAGGCGCGTTTCCAGGTTGCGCATGGTGTGGCTCAGGGCCGAGGTGGTGACGCCAAGTTCATTGGCAGCATGCCGGAAACTGCGGCGACGGATGATCGCCATGAAAACATTCAGGTCGGCCAACTCGGAGCGGTTGAACGCAGCCATATCAAGCACCTTTTATGGGGTTTGGGTTGCACGCGGCGTTGAGCCCGATTCAACCACGGATGATCTAGAGTAATCGTTTTTTTACTGATTGTTTCTGGCGGAGGCTTTTTCATGAGTATCGAAACCATCAAGATCCCGGGCATCGACAAGGCCGTCTCGCGGATTGCCCTGGGCACCTGGTCCATGGGTGGCTCGATGTGGGGCGGCGCCGATAATGAGGTCTCGGTCAAGACCATTCGCCATGCGCTGGCCAGCGGCATCAACTTTATCGACAGTGCGCCGGTCTACGGCCTTGGGCTGTCGGAAGAACTGATCGGCCGGGCCCTGCGCGGCGTACGCCACACGGCGGTGATCGCCACCAAGGCCGGGTTGCAATGGGACGACGGCACGGTGCGCCGCAATGCCACGGCCCGACGTATCCGCAAGGAAATCGAAGACTCACTGCTGCGCCTCGAAACCGACTACATCGACCTCTACCAGATTCACTGGCCCGACCCGTTGGTAGCCCAGGAGGAAACCGCCGGCGAGCTGGAAAAACTGCGCCGTGAAGGCAAGATCCTTGCCGTGGGGGTGAGCAATTATTCGCCTGCGCAAATGGACGATTTCCGCCAGTACACGCACCTGGACACCGTGCAGCCGCCCTACAACCTGTTTGAGCGGGCGATCGACAGCGATATCCTGCCGTACGCCAAGCAAAATTCACTGGTGGTTTTGGCTTACGGTTCGCTGTGCCGGGGTTTGTTGAGCGGCAGCATGCACGCGGCCACGGGTTTTACCGGGGATGACGTGCGCAAGCTCGACCCGAAATTCAAGGCGCCACGCTTTGAGCAGTACCTGGCGGCGGTCGCGGCATTGGACGTGTACGCTCGCGAATGCCACGGCAAGTCTGTGCTGGCCCTGGCGTTGCGCTGGGTGCTGGACCAGGGCCCCACGGTTGCACTGTGGGGCGCCCGCCGGCCGGAGCAGCTCAAAGGCGTTGAAGATGCGTTCGGCTGGCAGCTCACGGCCGATGACCTGCAACATATCGACCGTATTCTGGCCAGCACGATAAAAGACCCGGTAGGGCCGGAGTTCATGGCCCCGGCCCAGCGTTAACCTTTGCGACAGGGATGTCTTGCAGCTGCAAAACACAAAAGACATTCCTTTGGCGTTGAGGTTTTTGGCATGAAGCGCGGTCCCTTGTTCAAGATCATGGGTGGTTTGCTGTGTGTGGTGGCGGTGGCAGCCGCCTGGAAATGGCGCGGCAATCCCGATGTGCTGTGGCAGATCGTCAGCCGTCAATGCGTGCCCGACCAGAACCAGCACCAGAATCCGCGCCCCTGCCTCGAGGTTGATCCGGACAAGGGGTTCGCGCTGCTCAAGGACCTCAACGGCCCGTACCAGGACTTACTGATCCCCACCGATAAAGTCACCGGAATCGAAGACGTCGCGCTGGCCCGGGACTTGTTGCCGCATTACTTTGCCCAGGCCTGGAAACACCACGATGTACTCTCGGCCGGCCTGCAAACACCGATTGCCGACCGTTATGTATCCCTGGCGATCAACTCGCGGTATGGCCGCACGCAAAACCAGTTGCACATTCATATCGCCTGCCTGCGCCCCGACATTTTCAACACCCTCAATGAACGCGCGGCAACCCTCGACGAGCACTGGCAAACCCTGCCGGTAAAACTGCAGGGGCATACCTACAGTGCCCGTACGTTGTCGGCGGTGGAATTCGACCTGCGCGACCCATTGGCCATCCTGAATGACTACGTGCAGGCCCAGGGCGACGCCATGGCCAGTTACAGCTTGCTGTTGGCACCGGCGGCGAACGGCAACTTCGTACTGTTGACCACGCGGTTGACGCTCAAGGAATGGAACCTGGCCTCCGCCGAAGAACTGCAGGACCGCCAGTGCAACCTGATGGACAAACCACCACAACGACCTGTTTTAGCTGTTAACGACATCCGGTGAAGTTTGCCGTTGAACGAGTGTTCAGTTTCAATTATGTTGGCTGCACCCCCTGCCTGGTAACAGGCGGGCTTGCGCTTTTTCTGATTGAACGAGAGGCACTGGCATGCGGTTTTCACCTTTTGTCGAGCGAATTGCAGGGCAGGGCGTAGCCGCCTGGGACATCCACCACGCCGCCTTCCAGGCCAGCAGCAAAGGCGAAGACATCATCATCCTGAGTGTGGGCGATCCGGATTTCGCCACACCCTCGTTCATCACCGACGCCGCCGTCGAGGCCCTGCGCCAGGGCGACACCCACTACACCGAAATCCCCGGCCGCCCGGCACTGCGCGATGCCATCGCCGCGCGCTACAGCCAGTCCCTGGCTCGCCCGCTCGACGCTGAAAACGTCATCACCGTGGCCGGTGCGCAGAACGCCTTGTTCGTCACCTCGCTGTGCCTGTTGCAGGCCGGTGATGAAGTGATCGTGCTCGACCCGATGTACGTCACCTACGAAGCGACCCTCAAGGCCAGCGGCGCAACGCTGGTGCGGGTGCCGTGTTCCGCCGACTCGGGCTTTCGCCTCGATCCGGCACTGCTGGCTGCCGCCATTACGCCTCGCACCCGGGCGATCTTCTTCTCCAACCCCAACAATCCCACCGGCGTTGTCCTCAACCCTCAGGAATTGCAGGTGATCGCCGACCTGGCGATCGAGCATGAACTGTGGGTAGTGGTGGACGAGGTCTACGAAAGCCTGGTGTTCGATGGCGAATACCATAGCCTGGCCGCGTTGCCGGGCATGGCCGATCGCTGCATCGTGATCGGCAGCCTGTCCAAGTCCCATGCCATGACCGGCTGGCGCATCGGCTGGATCGTCGCCGCGCCTGCGATGGTGGCCCACGCGGAAACCCTGGTATTGAGCATGCTCTACGGCTTGCCGGGGTTCGTGATGGAAGCCGCGACCGCCGCCGTGCTGGCCCACGATGAAGTCACCCAGGGCATGCGCGAAACCTACCGCCGCCGCCGCGACCTGGTGGTAGCAGGCCTCGGCGGTTGCCCGGGCATTCACGTGCGGGCCCCGCAGGCAGGCATGTTCGTGTTGGTGGATGTGCGGGACACCGGCCTCGGCTCCCTGGATTTCGCCTGGCGGCTGTTCCGCGAAGCAGGGGTTTCCGTGCTGGATGCCGCGGCCTTCGGCGAACCGGCCCAGGGTTTTGTGCGGCTGTCGTTTACCCTGGGTGAAGCGCGACTGGCCGAAGCCTGTGAACGTATCAGCCGCTTCGTCGCCAAGCTCGCCGGAGAACCGCGAATCGAGCCTGCGGCGAAAATCATCAGCGTACAGCCGGTGGCTGCGAAGAAGATGATCGAGGTGCTCGACCTGCATAAACGCTTTGGCAATATCGAGGTGCTCAAGGGCATCTCCCTGACCGCCCACGAAGGCGAGGTGATCTCGCTGATCGGCGCCAGCGGCTCGGGCAAAAGTACCTTGCTGCGCTGCATCAACATGCTCGAAGTGCCGGACCAGGGCAGCATCCACGTCGACGGTGAAAGCATCAAGCTCAACTACGGCCGGCCCGGCGCACCGCTGGTGGCCGACGCCAGGCAACTGGTGCGGATTCGCTCGACACTCGGCATGGTGTTCCAGAACTTCAACTTGTGGCCCCATCGCACCGTGCTGGAGAACCTGATCGAAGCGCCGACCCAGGTGCTGCGCGAAAGCCGGGCCGAAGCCATCGAGCGCGCCGAAGCCTTGCTCGACCGGGTTGGCCTGGCCGCCAAGCGCAATGAATACCCGGCGTTCCTCTCCGGCGGCCAGCAGCAGCGGGTGGCCATCGCCCGAGCCCTGGCCATGCGCCCCAAAGTCATGCTGTTCGACGAACCCACCTCGGCCCTCGACCCGGAGCTGGTGGGCGAAGTCCTGCGGGTGATTCGCTCCCTGGCCGAAGAAGGCCGCACCATGATCCTGGTGACCCATGAAATGGCGTTCGCCCGGGATGTGTCATCCAAAGTCGCGTTTTTGCATCAAGGCCTGATCGAGGAAACCGGCTCGCCGGACTCGGTGTTTATCGACCCACGCAGTGAACGTTGCCGGCAGTTCGTCAACGCGCATCAAACTCGCTAACTCCAAAAAAAGACGGGGCAAGATCATGAAATCCAAACGATTGGCAAAGTGGTTGAGCAGTGCTGTGTTGATGCTGGCGGCAGGTACTGCGTTGGCGGCGGAGAAACCCATTGTGTTCGCGGTGGCGGCAGAACCCTACCCACCGTTCACGGTGAAGGGCGGCAATGGTGAGTGGACGGGCTTTGAAGTCGACCTGATCCATAAGCTCTGCGGCTTGATGAAGGCTGAGTGCCAGATCAAGGAAGTGGCCTGGGACGGGATTATTCCGTCACTGCTGGCGAAGAAAATCGACGTGATTTTCTCCTCGATGTCGGTCACCGAAGAGCGCGAAAAACAGATCGCCTTCAGCCGCGCCTACTACGATTCGCTGCTGGGCATTGCCGGCCCCAAGGGCACCACGGTCGAAGTCTCGCCTGCAGGGCTGAAGGGCAAGATCATCGGCGTGCAGATCTCCACGGTCAGCGCCAACTACCTGAAGAAGTACTACGAGAACATTGCTGACCTGAAGTACTACGATACCCAGGAATCGGCCAACGCCGACCTGATTGCCGGGCGCACCGACCTGATGATGGCCGACGGCGTCGCCATCGCCATGATGGTCAAGACCCCTGAGGCCCAGGGCCTGGCCGAAATCGCCGAAGTGCCTTACGACCCGATCATCGGCCGCGGCGTGGGGGCTGGCCTGCGCAAGGAAGACACCGAACTCAAGGCCCGGCTCGACAAGGCCATCGGTGAGTTGCTGGTGAGCAAGGACTACGCCGACCTGTCCCAGAGCGTGTTTGGGGTATCGGTGAGCCCGTGCAAACGCGCCGATACGCCTGCCTATGTGAGCAAAGTCTGCGACAGCCCCTACACAAACTAACCCGGTAGAAAGGGAGTGCTTGTGGCGAGGGAGCTTGCTCCCGCTGGGGTGCGAAGCGCCCCCAAAAAATGGGCCTGCTACGCAGTCCAGCGGGAGCAAGCTCCCTCGCCACAGCAAGCTCCCTCGTCACAGGGTCACCGCGTGTCATCGAAATAGGGAGCCGCGATGTTCGATCTACTCAGCTTCAGCGAACAAGGTTGGGGCAACGCATTGCTCAAGGGGTTATGGATGACCCTGCAGATCTCCGCCGGCTCGTTTGCGGTGGGGCTGCTGATCGGCCTGGTGGTGGCCTGCGCCAAGCTCAGTGCACCGCGCCCGATAGCCATGCTGATGCGCGGCTACACCACGGTGTTTCGCGCGGTGCCCGAGTTGCTGCTGATCCTGCTGCTGTATTACGCAGGCTCGATGGGCCTCAACGCATTGATGCTGTGGCTGGGGTTTGCGCAGTTCAACATCAGCGGCCCGCTGGTAGCGGTCCTGGTACTGGGGCTGGTGCAAGGCGCGTACGCCTCGGAGATTTTCCGCGCGGCGATCCTCGCGATTCCCCATGGCCAGATCGAAGCGGCGCGGGCGTTTGGCTTGAGCGGCTTTGGCCTGTTCCGTCGGGTGACCCTGCCGATCATGGCGCCATACGCCCTGGCGGGGATGTCCAACCTGTGGATCAATCTGATCAAGGACAGCGCGCTGATCAGCGTAGTGGGCACCAACGAACTGCTGTACACCGCCAAACAGGCGGCGGGCTCGACCCGGCATTACCTGTTGTTCTACCTCACGGCCGCCGCCTTGTATTACCTGGTGACATTGGCCTCCAACTACCTGTCCGGGCGCCTGGAGCGACGTATTCGTCGCTGGATGCCGGTTGTCGAGTGAGCCGCACATGCCTGAGTGGATAAGTTATTACGCAGGACTGATCGCCAAGGGCTTGCAGACGACGCTGTCGCTGCTGGTGATCTCGGCAGTGCTCGGCTTCGCCCTGGCGGTGCTGGTAGCGCTGGCGCGGCTGTCCCGGCGCAAGTGGCTGGCCCGTTGCGCACTGGGCTACACCAGTGTGCTGCGGGGCACGCCGTTGCTGATCCAGATCTACATCTTCTATTACGGCCTGGGCAGCCTGTTTGCCCAGTTCCCGATGATTCGCGGGAGTTTCCTCTGGCCGTTCCTGCGGGACGGTTACTGGTACATCGTGTTCGCCCTGGTGTTGTCGGTGGGCGCGTACGTCGGTGAAGTGATTCGCGGCGGGCTGCTGGCCGTGCCCAAGGGTGAAATGGAAGCCGCCTCGGCGTTCGGCATGACGCCACGCCAGGCACTGTTGCGGGTGCGCCTGCCACGGGCCATGCGCCTGCTGCTGCCGACCCTGGCGGGGGAGACGGTGATGCTGCTCAAGTCCACGGCGCTGGCCTCGACCATTGCCGTGGTCGACCTGCTTGGCGCCGCCAACGTGGTACGCGCCCAGACCTTGCAGATCTACCAGCCGCTGCTGCTGGTGGCCGGGGTCTACCTGTGCCTGACCTTTTTGATTGAAGCCCTGTACGCCATTGCCGAGCGACGCGGCACACCGTTGCGCAGGTCTGCCGGATGAAAACCGATCGCTCGTTGCAAGGGATTGCCCTGTGCTCGCTGGCCTATGCGTTCCTGGCGCTGCAGGACGCCGGGATCAAATGGCTGGTGGCCGACTACTCAGTGTTCACCATCCTGTTCTGGCGTAGCCTGGTGGTGGTCGCCGCGTGCGTGATCGCCGGGCGAATGGGTTTGCTCAAGCGCGCCTGGCACTCGGTCAGCCGCAAGCTGTTGATCATCCGCGGCCTGCTGTCGCTGCTGGCCTGGCTGCTGTACTACACCGCCGCCAGAGACCTGACCCTGGCGGAAATGACCACGCTGTATTTTTCCGCACCGATCATGGTCACGTTGCTCGCGGCATTGATCCTCAAGGAGCGCGCCAGTCGCGGCCAGTGGATTTCGCTGATCATCGGCTTTGTCGGCGTGGTGATCGCTTGTCGCCCCAGCAACATGCTCGACCCATTGCCAATCGCCCTGACATTGGCGGCAGCACTGTGCTGGGCGTTTACCTATATCCAGTTGCGCCAGGTGGACGACAACACCTCGGTGCTGGAGCAGATGCTGATCACCAATGTGGTGTTTGTGATCTGCATGGCGCTGACGCTGCCCTGGACCCACACGCCATCGCCGACCCCGGCATGGCTGGGCATGCTCGGCGCGGGGCTGGTGGGCGGGATTGGCCAGTTCCTGCTGTTTGCGAGCTTCCGCCGGGCCACGGCGACGCTGCTGGCGCCGTTTGAATACACTGGTTTGATCTGGGCGTTCCTGCTGTCGAGCCTGGTCTGGGGCACGGTGATGGACGTGTCGCTGATTTTCGGCGCCGTGCTGATCGCCATCAGCGGCACCCTGGCCATGCTCAGCGCCCGGCACCCCGTGTCACAGGATGTGGTCGGCGCCGAATGCTCCGTGACGCAGCCCCTGTATCCAGCAACGGCAGATGTGCAGCCCGTTGGCGGGGCTGAAGGTGCCGGGGTTGAGGCACCACTCGAGCCAGAGTCCGTCGAGCATCGCCGATAAGCCGATGGCGGCCAGGCGCGTGTCGTGGATCACGAAGCCTTCGCTCTCGGCCAGGTCGTCGAGCAACTGGCGGATCAGTTCGAGGTAGGCGCGGTAGCTTTTTTCATGGGAGTCATTCACGTGGTTCGAGTGGCGGATCAGGCTCCAGAACACCACCCAGACGCCCAACAGTTTCGGGTCCATGACCCGCGAGGAAAACGAACCGGCGAGGAATGCATCGAGCCGCGCGGCAGGGCCCACGGCCTGGTCGACTTCCTGCCACAGGGCGGTGGTCAGTTCGCTGGCGAGTTTGTGGTAGGTCTCGGCGATCAGTGCATCGATGCTGCCGAAATGGTGATTGAGCAACCCCACCGAAACCCCGGCTTCAGCGGCGATGCGCCGCACGGAAATGCCGGCATGCCCGTCACGGGCGAGGCTGGTAAGGGTGGCGGCAATCAACAGGTCGCGACGGTCTTCGGCCACAGGCACACCCTCGGTGAAGATACATGGTTGAACGTGTGTTCAATATATACCTGCAGAACCAACAAGAGGAGGGCAACGGCATGGCAAAAGACCTTTCGTGGCAAGTCCCCGGGGATTCCGGGAACACCCTGCACATTGGCGCCTGGCGCTTCGAGGGTGACGGCGACGGCCCTCGGGTACACCTGCAGGCCGGTGTGCATGCCGATGAAATCGCCGGGATGCTGGTGTTGCATCAACTGCTGCCGCGTTTGCAGGCCTGCCAGGATCAGGGCCGGCTCAAGGGCACGGTGACGGTGGTGCCCCAGGCCAACCCGTTTGGCATTGGCCAGTTTCGCCAGGGGCGGTTGTTGGGGCGGTTTCACGAAGCCACCGGGCAGAATTTCAACCGGGCGTTTGATCATTCATTGGCCATGGAGCGGCCGGCCAGCAACCTGGCGCAATGGCAGAAAAGCCTGGTGCAACTGGCCGCCGATGCTGACCTGATGCTGGACCTGCACACCGATGATGAAGCCCTGCCATATCTCTACATCCACCGCAGCTTTTGGCCCGCGGGCCGGGCGCTTGCGGCGGCGTTGCAGGTGGATGTGGTGATTGTCTGGGACGAGGGTGGTGATGGGTCGTTTGAGGAGACCATCATTGATCATGGGCAGCCGCGGTTGGCGGCGACGATTGAATTGCGTGGGCAGGCGGATGTGAGTGATGCCCTGGCCGGGCAGGATGGTGATGGGATCTGGGCTTGGCTCTGCGCCAGCGGGGTGATTGATGAGGCGCCGGTGATTGCGCAATGGCACGGGCAACTGGTGGATATGGGCTGTATGGAGACCATCCTGGCGCCGTGTGCCGGGGTGTTGGTGTTTGAAAAAGGTTTGGGTGAACAGGTGGAAGAGGGTGAGCGGTTTGCGCGGATTATTCGGCGGCCTGGGGATCCGGCTTCTGAGGTTGTGCTGCATGCGGCGCAAACCGGGCGGATGGTGACGGGGCATCGGGAGCGGCTGGTTTCACAGGGTTCGGTGGTGGCCAAGTTTACCGGGACGCGGTTGTCTGAGGGGTACAGCGGGGGGGTGTTGGATCCTTAGGCGGGAGTACATATCCGTTTCTTCGGTTATGGCTGGTATTGGTTCCGCTCTTACAGCGGCTCACTTTTGAACAGCGCAAAAGTAAGCAAAACGCTCTTGCCCCACCACTCGG
>NZ_JBYSWF010000021.1:71341-93777 GCF_058780865.1 Pseudomonas sp. GP01-A4 | reverse complement strand
GTGGTGGGGCAAAGACCTTTTGGTTACTTTTGGGGCGTTTGCCAAAAGTGACCCGCTGTAAGAGCGGAACCATAAGCCGCCGTTACCGCAGCAACGGATATGTACTCGATCAACCAACCAACCCAAAACCCAAGCCCAAATAAAAGGCCTCGAACTAGCGAGGCCTTTTATTTGGGCTTCAATCTCTTCAACTCTGTGGCCTCATCCCTTGGGACATCCCAAACATGAACAACAACAACTCATGATCAGGCTTGGCCGCGACACCGACCTTGGCGATCCGCGGCATCGGGCATTGCTGCCCGACACCCTGCACCGCACTGAGAACTTGTGTCCGGGGCTGCTCCCAGGCAGCCAGGGCCAGGGCAGCTATGCCCAACGCCCCCAACAGAAACAAACCTCGTGCAATTTCTAGCTTCATTACGTTAAACCCTTGATAGCGCTGCCAAACGCCGTCTCGTAAAAGTAGCTCAGTTTTTGCCAGTCCGTAGCATTCCACGACGAATGGCGGCGCAACTGCAACATGTCATGCCGGGCCGCCCGCAAAGCGGTCAAGCGCTGCCGGCACTTCTCGAAATCCAGCAACGCCACCTCAACCTTCGCCGCGTCACCCTCACCCGTCACCCGCACAAAGATATGCTTGATATACAGGCAACCATGCTGCCAACGCCCCTTGTGCATCCGCGCCAACGTACCAGCCAGTTCCTTGAGCAAACGCTCATGCACCAACTCGCCATACTGCTCACGACCACCGGCGGCGTACCAGTTTTCGATCTCGTCGAAACCGTCCAGCGACGCCGTGACCAACAACGCCTTCCATTGGTGCTCAGGATCGCGACGGGCCTCACAGAACACCAACTCCGGCACGCGTACATCCAGCAAGCGCAGGCCCTTCAGGGCGTCACGCTCACGCAACACAGTGGGGCGTCCAAAAGGATGGAGCCAACTGCGGTAGATATGGCCCGTCTGGCGCTTGCTATAGAGCAAACGCCCATTGGTGCCCGTTACCCGTTGCACACCACTTTCACCGCCACGACGACGATTGGGCTCTTCGACCCACTCGCCCTGCTGGCGCCAGAAATAATCAAATCGCTCCTCGGGAGCTACTTCACTACCTGGTAAACACTCGACAGCCATCCTGTTACCTCTTGCGCAATACATACACTCGCCACATGGCGTAGAGCGGTATGAAGTCCAGAGATTCCTGAACACGGAAACCGGCCTGCTCAAACTCTGCCTCAACAGTAGCAGCCGGTAACACAAACCGATTTTGGTAACCTTCCTGCTCACCCTTGTTGCGACGCCGCACTTCGGCACGCTTGCGTTTCCACGCCTTGAAGTTGCCGTCCACCCACAGCGAGATAATCACGCTGTCACGGGTAACACGCTGAAATTCGCGCAGTATTGCCAGCCTGTGCTCGGGGTCACCAATGTGGTGCATCAAGCGCATGCAGAAAATACTGTCGACCGCATTATCTGGCAAATCGATATCAAAGGCAGACGTTTGCAAGGGGCGTACCCGTTTCACCACATCCGCCGGCTGGGCGACGGTGGCAATCTTCAACATCGACGCGGAGTTGTCGGCGCCGATGATCACGCGGTTGGGCTTTTCTGCCAGCAACGGCCAGAAACGCCCGGCACCACATGGCAAATCCAGCACCAGGCCAGGCTCACCGGCCATGGCCAGCGCACCACGGGCCAATTGCTCGTCGCGTTTGTGGGACAACCGGCGAGCCAGATTGTCCTGGTGTTTGAGTAAATAATTCTGCGCGTGCTGATCGTCGTACTTTTCGGAAAATTCGAGCTTGATCGGGGTAGGCATCACCGGGTCTCCAGTTACTGATGCCTACAACCTTAAAAAGAATCCTGTGATCAACAGGTCAACACGTTGTGAAAAACTTGTCCTGTCGAATCGTATACATTACAAAACTTTGCAGACACAAGTCGTGGCATGGTGCCATCTTCGGCGAAAATCAGGAAGTCTGCCGCAGCTTAGCGGCAGGGCAGGCATCAGGCTTTGACCTGACTCAATTCGACGTGAAAGCGGCAGCCGTTGGGCTCCATGGTGCTGAGGCTGACGCTCCAACCCTGGTTCTCGCAGATGCGCTGAACCAAGGACAAACCCAGGCCAAGGCCTTCACCGCGCTTTTCACTGCCGCGTACAAACGGTTCGAACATCGCTTCGCGCTTGTCCTCGGGAATGCCCACGCCAGTGTCTTCAACCACAAAACCGCTCGGCTCCAGGGTAAGGCGGATCAGGCCATGCTCGGTGTAGTGCAGGGCATTACGCAACAGGTTGCCCATGACCGCGTGCAGGAAGGTCGCGTTGTAGCGGGTATCCAGTGGATTGCCCGGTTGATAGATCAGCTCAAGGCCTTTGCGCTCGATCGGCTCACGCCAGATCCCCAGCAAGTCCTCGGCCACCTGGGCCAGGCTGGCCTGGGGCGACATGCCGGCCTCCTCGCGCTGGGCACGGGCCAGCATCAGGAAGGTCTGTACCAGTTCGCGCATTTCTTCACAGGCCCGCGCAATGCGCTCGACCTGCTTGCGGCCGCGCTGATCAATCGCCGGGTTCTCCAGCAACAGCTCGCAGGAACTGGCGAGCACCATCAGCGGAGTGCGCAACTCGTGGCTCACGTCACTGGTAAACAGCTGCTCTCGGGACAATGCCTGGCGCAAACGGCCCAGGGTGGCGTCAAAGGCCACGGCCAATTCGCCAACTTCATCCGCGGCGTAATCCGGCGCCAGCGGTGGAGCCAGGCCGAGTAACTGGTCGCGGTGCCGCACCTGGCGAGCCAGGCGTACCACCGGCGCCATTACCTTGCGCGCCAGTACCCAGCCGAGGAACACCGCCAACGCCAGGCTGAGCACAAACCCCACCAGCACCACGGCAAACAGCACGCGCTCGCGCTCTTCGAAATCGCTCTGGTCTTGCAGCAGGACATAACGGCGGCCGTCGACCACCTCGACCATGGCATGGTAGGACAGCGCCTCCCGAAACACCTCGTGAAAACCAGGCTCCAGATGACGCAAGTCCTTGGGCAGTTCGAAATCGCCGGGGCCGCCGCTGAAGTAGAACAACTGGTCGGGCTCCGGGCGATGGCTCCAGTCCTCGACGCTGTCCATCAGCAACAGGCGTTGCAAGTCACCGCCCAGGCCTGCCGAAATGAGTTTTTCTTCCACCAGGTGCACCGTTGCGACGATGCCCATGGCGAAGGCCCCCGCCACCAGCGCGCTCATCAAGGCGAAGGCGATGATGATCCGCTGGGCAAGGCTTTGCTTAAACTCCATCACGACCCTCGGCCAGGCGATAACCCACACCGTGCACCGTTTGCAGCAACGGCTTGGCGAAGGGTTTATCAATCACCTGACGCAGTTGATGGACATGGCTGCGCAGGCTGTCGCTGTCCGGGCAGTCATCGCCCCACAGGGCTTCTTCAAGAATCTCACGGCGCAATACATGCGGGCTTTTCTGCATCAGCACCGCCAACAGCTTCAGGCCGACCGGGTTGAGCTTGAGCAGGCGCCCTTCGCGGGTGACTTCCAGGGTGTCGAGGTCGTAGTTCAGGTCACCCACTTGCAAGGCACGGCGCCCGCCGCCCTGGGCACGACGCAGCACCGCTTCGATACGCGCGGCCAGCTCCGACAGCGCAAACGGCTTGAGCAGGTAGTCATCGGCGCCGGACTTGAAGCCCTGCAGCCGGTCATCCAGTTGGTCGCGCGCAGTGAGCATGATCACCGGCGTGTCGCGGCGCGCGTCTTCACGCAGGCGTTTGCACAGGGTGTAGCCATCAATGCCAGGCAGCATGATGTCGAGCACGATCAGGTCGTAATGTTCGGTGGCAGCCAGGTGCAGGCCCGACAAACCGTCCTGCGCACAGTCTACGGTGTAGCCCTTCAGCCCCAGGTAATCGGCCAGGTTGGCCAGAATATCGCGGTTGTCTTCAACCAATAAAATTCGCATGGGCAGTGTCTCCGTACGCGGTAACGGCCGTGTTGGCTCGCGCAGCTTAAGGCCAAGTATGGCTCACGGCTAGGCCTGAAGGCCGCGCCGATTACTGTTTTCAACCGATTGCGAGACTTAACGAGTTTTTCACTATAGGTTCACAACCTGACTACAGTGTCAGCGCGAAGATCGCGCCCATCGAAAATAAGGAACATTGACATGGGTTTTCCCAAAACAGCGCCAATGCGCTATTTGCTGTTGGTAACCGGTGCCTGGCTGGTGGTTTTTCTACTGACCCGCAGCGTGCTGCTGGTAACCCATCTGGATGAAGTGAGCGGTAACCTGCTGCCGGTATTCGGCGTGGGCCTGCTCTATGACCTCGGCTTCCTCGCCTATGCCGCCCTGCCCCTGGGCCTGTATTTGCTGCTGTGCCCACCGGCCTTGTGGCGCCGTCGCGGCCATCGCTGGTTCCTGCAGGCGGTACTCACCGTCAGCCTGTTCGCCATGCTTTTCACCAGCGTGGCCGAATGGCTGTTCTGGGACGAGTTCGGCGTGCGCTTCAACTTTATTGCCGTGGATTACCTGGTCTACTCCAAGGAAGTGCTGAACAACCTGCTGGAGTCGTACCCGATCGGCAAGCTGCTGAGCCTGCTGGCCGTGATGGCGATCGTCTTGAGCGTGGTCTTGCGTAAACCGTTCAACGCGGCCATGGACGCGCCGTTGCCTGCGATGCGCAAGCGTCTGCTCAGTGCCCTTGGCCTGTTGCTGGTGGCCGGCCTGAGCCTGCAACTGATCAACCAGGACAGCCCGCGCAGCCAGGGCGGTAACGCCTACAACAACGAATTGGCCAGCAACGGCCCCTATCAGTTCTTCGCCGCCTTCCGTAACAACGAACTGGACTACACCCAGTTCTACAAGAGCCTGCCGGCGGATGTAGTCGCCAAGCAGTTGCGCGCCGAACTCAGCGAGCCCAACGCACGGTTTATCGGCACGGATCCGCTGGATATCCGTCGCGCCATTACCAACCCGGGCACGCTGCGCAAACCCAACATCGTGCTGGTGACCATCGAAAGCTTCAGTGCCAAGTACATGGGCAGCAACGGCGACCCGAATAACCTCACGCCCAACCTCGATGCGCTGCGCAAACAGAGCCTGTACTTCAATAACTTCTACGCCACCGGCACTCGCACCGACCGCGGCCTGGAAGCCATCACCCTGGCCATCCCGCCGACGCCCGGGCGTTCCATCGTCAAGCGTATCGGCCGGGAAAGCGGTTTCGGCAGCCTCGGCCAGCAGCTCAACGCCATCGGCTACGACAGCGTGTTTGTCTACGGCGGCCGGGGCTACTTCGACAACATGAACGCGTTTTTCAGCGGCAACGGTTACCGCGTGGTCGACCAGAGCAGCGTGCCCGAATCCGAAATCAGCTTTAAAAACGCCTGGGGCATGGCCGACGAAGACCTCTATAAACAGACGCTGAAACTGGCGGACGCCGACTACGCCAAGCAGCAACCATTCCTGCTGCAACTGATGACCACCTCCAACCACCGTCCGTATACCTACCCGGCTGGCCGCATTGATATCAAATCCGGTGACGGTCGCGACGGCGCGGTGAAGTACACCGACCATGCCATCGGCCAGTTCCTGGAGGCGGCGCGCCAGAAACCCTGGTTCGACAACACGATCTTTATTTTCGTCGCCGACCACACGGCGGGCAGCGCCGGCAAGGAAGACCTGCCGATGGTCAACTACCAGATCCCGCTGTTCATCTACGCACCCAAGCTGGTAGAAGCCGGCGAGAACGCGAAGCTGGCCAGCCAGATCGACCTCGCCCCGACCCTGCTGGGCTTGCTGAACCTGAGCTACGAGTCGACGTTCTTTGGCCGCAACCTGCTGCAAGACAACCCGCTGCCGCCACGGGTAGTGGTCGGCAATTACCAGTACCTGGGGTTGTTCGACGGCAAGGACCTGGCGATTCTCAGCCCGCGCCAAGGCTTGCGTCGGCATGACCAGGCCCTGGGCGACAGCCACGAAATCCGCGTTGGCAGCGATGACCCGTTGATCCAGCGGGCCATCACCTACTACCAGGGCGCCAGTTATGGCTACAAGCAACAGTTGCTGAGCTGGAGGGTGCCCAAGGACGAGGTTCCCCAAGTGAGTACACGCTAACCAAAATGCCCCGGCCAGGTCTGACCGGGGCTTTTTTTAGAGTCTGAGTTCGCCATGCACGCAATCGCTGTTCGTCCGTTATCCCAACCCCTCAACTTCTGGCTGTGCCTCGGTGTGCCTGCCGTTCTGGCGGTGGCCATGTTGCTGCTGGAGCTGACGTCGCTGGACATGGACATCGCCAGGCTGTTTTACGACGCGTCCGAAGGCGGCTTCGTGGGCCGGCACAGTTTTTTTCTGGAGGACATTCTTCACGATCGCGCCAAGCAGATGGTGATCGTGTTTTCGGTGCTGGCAATCGCCGGGTTTGCCGGGGCCTTTGTCTTTGAGCGACTCAAACCCTATCGCCGGGAACTGGGCTGCCTGGTGCTGTCGCTGGCACTGGCCACCTCGTTCGTTTCACCGCTGAAGACGGTGACCGGGGTGCAATGCCCGTGGAGCGTCAAGGAGTTTGGCGGCCAGGAGACGTACAGCGAACTGCTGAGCCCCAGGCCGCCGACCGACAAGCCTGGCCGTTGCTGGCCGGGCGGACATGCGGCGACCGGGTTTGCGCTGTTTGCGTTGTTTTTTGCCCTGAGGGATCGCCGACCGCGGATGGCGCGCTCGGCGTTCCTGTTTGCGCTGGGCCTGGGCACGGTGCTTTCGGTGAGCCGCACGATGCAAGGGGCGCACTTTCTTTCCCACAACGTGTGGACGGCAATTTTCAGCTGGCTGATTTGTTTGGGCGCCTATTACTTCCTGCTGTACCGGCCGGTGAAAACACCGCAGCCCGCCTTCCGCAAGCAGCCCGTGACGCCGTGATGAACAGCCCTTGCCTAGCCGGGGGCAAGGGCGCAACACTCTGCGCACTTTTTGGCAACGATCCTGCTGAGCCATGTCCGATACCCTGTTGCTGATCGAAGACGACCTGCCCCTGGCGGCACTGACGGCCGAGTTCCTGCGCGCCGAAGGCTTTAGCGTTGCAGTGGAACACCGTGGCGACCGCGCCGCCCAGCGTATCCAGGATGAACAACCGGCACTGTTGATCCTCGATGTGATGCTGCCGGGCATCGACGGTTTTACCCTGTGCCGACAGATTCGCGACCACTACCCCGGGCTGATCCTGATGATGACGGCCCTGGACGAGAACGCCGAACAATTGGTGGGGTTTGCCGCCGGGGCCGACGACTACGTTGTCAAGCCGATCGACCCGCAACTGTTGCTGGCAAGGATCCGCTCGCTGCTGCGCCGCCATCCCCAGGCACCTCGCAGCTACTATCAGTGGGGCGCTTTTCGGCTGGACCTGAACAACCACTTCGCCTGGCTTGGCGAGGCGCCCTTGCAGTTTTCGGTGGCCGAATTCGAGTTGCTCGCCATCTTTGCCCGCCATTGCGGCGTATTGCTGACCCGGGAAAAGCTGCTCCAGCGCCTGCGCGGCCTGGAGTACGACGGGCTGAACCGATCGATTGATATGCGGGTGTCGCGCTTGCGCAAAAAGCTGATGAGCCTTGCGTGCCCCGTGACCATCCAGACCATCACGGCGCAGGGATACCTGTTCGTCGAAATCCCGACGGGGAGCCAGCATGCTGTCTAAAGTTCGCCCGTGGATGGCCATCGCGGCCGGCACCAGCTGGGCCGCCCTCACTTTTTACCTGTTGTGGTTGTGCTCGAACGCCTCGGTGTTTATCGGGGACTACAGTTTTCTGCGGCTGATGGCCGGGCCGGGTTATCTGGTTGCCGAGCAACTCAAGGCCTTGCCCGCCGAACAACGGGAGGCGCGCATCGAGTCACTGCAAGCACGCTTTCAGTACCCGGTGAGCCTGGTGAAAAAGGATGATATCGAGCTGCCGCCTGAAGCTATTGTGATGCTCGACCACCATCAGCCGGCGCAGAACAGTGATGAGGACGTCACCTACTTCCCGCTGGACGATGACACGGTGATTCAATTCGGCCCCTTGTGGGGAACCGCCGAAGTGAAGGACCTGCTGCAATATCCGGTGTACTGGGTGACCGCCTGTGTCGCCGGCATGCCGGTACTGCTGTTTCTCTGGATTGCCCTGCGTGCCCGGCGCAAATACACCCATGACCTCGATGCCCTTAATGCCTGCATTGCTACCCTCGCCCGCTCGCCCAACACGCTGCTGCCCGCGATGAGCCAGGAGTGGGCGCCGCTGCTGCTGACCTTGCAACGGCACGCGCTGGATATCAGCTCGATGGGCGAACGCCACCGGGAGGTTTCCCAGGCGGTGTCCCACGAACTGCGCACACCCCTGGCGCGGATGCGTTTTGCCCTGGCACTACTGAGTAAAAGCGCCGACCCCGACACCCGCACCCGCCTGCAAGAGCGCCTGCACACCGATATCGAAGAGCTGGAGTCGCTGGTTCGCGCCAGCCTCGCCTTTGCCCGGCTGGCCGATGCACCCAGCGACCTGCAGCATGAGCCAATCAATCTCCATGCCTGGCTGCAGCAGGAGTTTGCCCTGCTGGACGGGCACCATCGCTTGCTGACCCTGGACACCGACCCGGCCGACCTGGAACTGATCGGCGACCGCGCCCTGCTGCATCTGATCGTGCGCAACCTGTTAAGCAACGCCATTAACTACGCCCGCGAACGGGTGAACGTCAGCGCAGCGTGCCAGGGCCAGCACCTGGTGCTGCATGTGGATGATGACGGCCCGGGCGTGCTGCCGGAAAACCGCGAAAAGATCTTCGAACCCTTCGTGCGCCTGGCCATGGGCGGCGACGAGCCCAGCGGATTTGGCCTCGGCCTGGCACTGGCCAAGCGCGCCACCCATTGGCACGGGGGTGAGCTGTCGATCACCCGCAGCCCGTTGGGCGGCGCACGCCTGACCCTGACCCTCGCACTGCGCCCGGCCTAGGCTGTTACAGCCTGTGACAGTGGAACATCCACGCTGCCGCTAACCTCGCGACCTTGCCCTTTGGATCAGGTTGGAGAGTCAGCTCATGCGTCACCCTAAACGGCATCTGCCCACGCTGCTGTTATCACTGTGCATGGCCGCCGGTTCATGGTCAGGCGGCGTTGCGGCCCAGAATGTTCACGCGCCCTACTACCCCGGCACCATCCTGCCCAATCGCCAGCCCCAGGCGACCATGGATCAACAATTGGTCACGTTCTACAAGGACTGGAAGGCGGTGTATCTCTCAGGGGAATGCGGCAGCGGTCGGTATTTCGTCAAGGTCAACGCCGACCACAAACCGGTAGGAGGTGGCGCCGCGCCCAACACCATCACGGTGTCCGAGGCCCATGGCTACGGCATGCTGCTTACGGTGATGATGGCCGACTACGATGATGAGGCCCAAAAAATCTTCGACGGCATGGTGCGCTACTTTCAGGATCACCCGGCAGCGTCCGATCCCGGCTTGATGGCCTGGAACCAGATCGAGGGTTGCGGAGACTCCACCGACCCTTTCCGCGGCGACGTCAGTGCCACCGACGGCGACCTGGACATCGCCTACGCCCTACTGCTGGCCGACCAGAAATGGGGCAGCCAAGGCACCATTGACTACCGCAGCGAGGCCAACACGGTCATGGCGGCGATCATGAAGCACGAAGTGCACCCCAGGACTCAGCATCTGATGCTCGGCGACTGGGCCGGCACCGACGGCGACCCGGAGCTTGAGTACACCACCCGCAGCTCGGATTTCATGCAGTCGCACCTCTACAGCTTTTTCGCCATGACCGGGGATAAACGCTGGCAGACGGTGCGCGACAAGACCTATTCAATCATCAGCGACTTTACTCAGCGCTACAGTGCCAAAAGTGCTTTGGTGCCGGACTTCATCAGCCATTTGGACACCTCGCTCACACCTGCACGGCCCGATCTGGTGGAAGGCCCATACGACGGCAGCTATTCGTGGAACGCGGCCCGCTACCCGTGGCGCATCGGCCTGGATTACCTGATGTACGGTGACCCGCGTGCGCTGTACACCTTGACCACCTTCAACCGCTGGGCACGCGCCACCACCCACGATGAGCCGGGCAACTTCAACAGTGGCTACCGAATCGACGGCAGTGCGATCGAGGAAGCGCACAATGAGCCGGCCTTTGTGGCGGCACTCGGGGTCAGCGCAATGATCAACCCCGACAATCAGCTGTGGCTCAATAACCTTTGGGACAACCTGCAACGCCGGTCCATCCGTGACCATGACTACTACGGCAACACCCTCAAACTGCTGGGCATGGTGGTCATGTCCGGCCATTGGGAGCGGCCCCAACCGGCGCCCCTCAAAAAAACCGCACACGTGCCTGTCCATCCGTCATCCGGCTCTGCGGCACCGGGACCCGTGGCATCTTTGCCGCCCGCCTCGCACCTGATGCTGGCTCGCGGCTTCATGTTCAAGAAACTGCTGGGGCGTCGCGGCGTCAGCTGAGGCGTGCGCGTAAAGAGAGACGCGGAGCGTCCCTGGCGGCATTCCCACGCAGAGCGTGGGAACGATCAGCATAAAAAAACCCCGCCTGCATCGCTGCAGGCGGGGTTTTTCAGTATCGGGGTAAGGCTGGCTTACATCATGCCGCCCATGCCGCCCATACCGCCCATGTCTGGCATACCGCCGCCAGCTGGAGCATCTTCTTTGATCTCGGCGATCATTGCTTCAGTGGTGATCATCAAGCTGGCAATCGACGAAGCCGCTTGCAGAGCCGAACGAGTCACTTTAGCCGGGTCCAGGATGCCCATTTCGATCATGTCGCCGTATTCGCCGGTAGCAGCGTTGTAACCGAAGTTACCCGAACCCTGCTTAACCTTGTCGACCACTACGCTTGGCTCGTCGCCGGAGTTGGCAACGATCTGGCGCAGAGGTGCTTCAACAGCGCGACGCAGCAGAGCGATACCGACGTCCTGGTCAGCGTTGTCGCCTTTCAGCTCGGAGATAGCCTGCAGAGCGCGAACCAGTGCCACGCCACCGCCAGGTACCACGCCTTCTTCAACGGCTGCACGGGTAGCGTGCAGGGCGTCTTCAACGCGGGCTTTCTTCTCTTTCATTTCAACTTCGGAACCCGCGCCAACCTTGATCACTGCAACGCCGCCGGACAGCTTGGCCAGACGCTCTTGCAGTTTTTCACGGTCGTAGTCGGAAGTGGTATCAGCCACTTGAGCGCGGATCTGGGTAACACGTGCCTGGATGTCAGCTTCAACACCAGCACCGTCGATCACGGTGGTGTTTTCCTTGGTCACGGTGACGCGCTTGGCATTACCCAGGTGTTCCAGGGTAGCGCTTTCCAGGCTCAGGCCGATCTCTTCGGAGATAACGGTACCGCCAGTCAAAACAGCGATGTCCTGCAGCATTGCCTTGCGACGATCGCCGAAACCAGGTGCCTTGACAGCAACCACTTTCACGATACCGCGCATGTTGTTCACAACCAGAGTCGCCAGGGCTTCGCCTTCAACGTCTTCGGAAACGATCAGCAGTGGGCGGCCGGCCTTGGCAACAGCTTCCAGAACTGGCAGCAGTTCACGGATGTTGGAGATCTTCTTGTCAACCAGCAGGATCAGCGGGCCGTCGAGCTCGGCGGTCATGGTGTCTGGCTTGTTGACGAAGTACGGGGACAGGTAGCCACGGTCGAACTGCATGCCTTCAACAACCGACAGTTCGTTTTCCAGGCCCGAGCCTTCTTCAACGGTGATCACGCCTTCTTTACCGACTTTTTCCATGGCTTCGGCAATGATGTCGCCGATGGAGCTGTCGGAGTTGGCCGAGATGGTGCCGACCTGAGCGATTGCCTTGGTGTCAGCGCATGGCTTGGACAGGGACTTCAGCTCTTTGACAATGGCGATGGTCGCCTTGTCGATGCCGCGTTTCAGGTCCATCGGGTTCATGCCGGCAGCGACGGCTTTCAGGCCTTCGTTGACGATCGACTGAGCCAGGACGGTCGCGGTGGTGGTGCCGTCGCCTGCGTCATCGTTGGCACGGGAGGCAACGTCTTTGACCAGCTGCGCGCCCATGTTTTCGAAGCGATCTTTCAGCTCGATTTCTTTGGCGACGGAAACGCCGTCCTTGGTGATGGTCGGAGCGCCGAAGCTCTTCTCGATGATCACGTTACGGCCTTTAGGGCCCAGGGTCGCTTTTACTGCGTCAGCCAGGACGTTCACACCGGCGAGCATTTTCTTACGGGCGGAATCGCCGAATTTAACTTCTTTAGCAGCCATGATCGATATTCCTTAAATACTTTGTAGTAACGGGAAGATGAGCGGGGAAATCAGCCTTCCAGAACAGCGAGAATCTCGTTCTCAGCCATTACCAGCAGGTCTTCGCCGTCGATTTTCACAGTGTTGCTGCCGGAGTAAGGGCCGAAAACAACCTTGTCACCCACTTTCACAGCCAGCGCACGTACTTCACCGTTTTCCAGGGTCTTGCCTGGGCCAGCAGCGAGAATCACACCGTGGTTGGCTTTCTCAGCAGCCGAACCTGGCAGCACGATACCGCCAGCGGTTTTCTTTTCTTCTTCACTGCGACGGATGACGACGCGGTCATGCAGAGGACGAAGCTTGCTCATTGTCGATCTCTCCTAATTGTGTTTTTCATCGGCCGGTGTCAATTCCGGCTAGTTAAATTCCGGCGGTGCCGGTCGCGGTTCGCGGCGCGAAACGCGGAAGTCTGTCTGGTGTCGCCACCAGAAACCTTGCGGTGACCGTTACATAAGGGCGCATAAGCTTATTACAAGGGTACCGAGATGAAATTTTTTGTGTCGGGGGGCGTCTTCAAAAGCCGCACGGCATCCGCGGGTGCCGTGCCAGTGAGGAGATTACTTGGGGTCGCGGTGTTCGAACTCACCTTCGATCACGTCACCTTCGCGCCCCAGGGGCTGGCGCGGGGCCGGGCCGCCACGGGGTTGCAGGTCATCGGCAAAGGCGCGCTGGCGAATGGCAGCCTCTTCGGCACGCTGGCGCATCTTGCCCGCCAGCACTTTGCGGGTGAACGGCAGCAACATCACCAGACCAACCACATCGCTGATAAAGCCCGGCAGGATCAGCAGGCCACCGGCCAACGCCATCATCAGGCCTTCGAGCATGGTCTGGGCCGGCAGCTCGCCGCGATTCAGGCTTTCACGGGCACGCAGCGCCGTGGCCAGGCCGGCGACGCGCAGCACCAGTACGCCGAGCATCGAGCCGAGAATGATCAGCAGCAGCGCCGGGAAAAACCCGATTGCCCCGCTGACTTGTACGAATACGAACAGCTCAAGCACCGGAAACAACAAAAAGAGCAACAAAAAAGGGCGCATCAAATGGTTCCTCAACGCAAGAATGCCTTGCTACTTCACCTTAGATGACGTCGCCGTTTCGTGAATTCAAGCTTCAGCGGCTGCTTTTTTCGGCCAGACCTCGGCGTGAGCCAGGAAAACCAAGGCTTCGCGTACTTGTGTCGGCGTGTTGCAAGGCTCGGCAAAGGGCAGCCAGTAGAGGGCCTGGCCAATGCGCAAGTGCATGCCTTCGCTGTCGATACCGGCCAGTTGCGCAGGCTCGGAGGTCGGCAGGCCGGCCAGTTCGACATAGTGGGCAATCGCCTTGGTGTGGTCGCTGTTCATGTGCTCGACCATGCTCAGTTCGGCCTTGCCGGCAAACGGATTGGCCAGGGTCAGTTGGTCGACCCAGTGGATCGCGCCGAACCCGCCGATATAACGATGGCGCACCGGCTTGAGCACCCAGAAGTCAAAATCATGGGCCCTGTGGTAGTTCGCCGAGTCCGGGAAATAGCGGTAATAACGCTCGGCGGCGGCTTCAATCGCAGCGCCGTCTTC
This sequence comes from Pseudomonas sp. GP01-A4, assembly GCF_058780865.1. NCBI lineage: Bacteria > Pseudomonadati > Pseudomonadota > Gammaproteobacteria > Pseudomonadales > Pseudomonadaceae > Pseudomonas > Pseudomonas sp. GP01-A4. The sequence continues at coordinate 79,933 of NZ_JBYSWF010000021.1, read as the reverse complement.
GAGCTTTTCGGCCTCGGCGAGGTAGGTCAGGCGCCCTACCGCTTGCACGTCATCCGCCTCACGCTCACCGACCAGCAACGAGCACTTGGGGTCTTTCTGCAGGTTGTGGGTGTGCTGGGCGATACGGCTGATCAGGATCAGCGGCCGACCCTCGGCGTCCAGGCAATACGGCACCACCGAGCCAAAAGGGAAACCGGGCATGGCCTTGGACAAGGTGGCGAGTGCCCCACGGTATTCCTTGAGCAGTAGTTCTCGGGCATTCTTGGCAACGTGCGCGCTCAACTTATGACTCCTTCGATAAATTTCGTCAAAAAACAAACCTGGATAGCCGCTTAATTCTGCCCACAGGACTTGCGAATGCATCTCAACGACAAAGTAATCATTATCACCGGCGGTTGCCAGGGTTTGGGCCGCTCCATGGCCGAGTATTTTGCCGCCAAAGGTGCCAACCTGGCGCTGGTGGACCTCAATCAGGAAAAACTCGACCAGGCGGTGGCCGCCTGCCAGGCCCATGGAGTGAAGGCCCGCGCCTATCTGTGCAACGTGGCGAATGAAGAGCAGGTGACCCACACCGTGGCACAGATCGCCGAAGACTTCGGTGCGATCAACGGCTTGATCAACAACGCCGGGATCTTGCGTGATGGCTTGCTGCTCAAGGTCAAGGACGGCGAGATGACCAAGATGAGCCTGGCCCAGTGGCAGGCGGTGATCGATGTCAACCTCACCGGGGTGTTCCTGTGCACCCGTGAGGTGGCGGCGAAAATGGTGGAGCTGAAGAACCAGGGCACCATTATCAATATCTCGTCGATCTCGCGGGCCGGCAATGTCGGGCAGACCAACTACTCCGCCGCCAAGGCCGGTGTAGCGGCCGCCACTGTGACCTGGGCCAAGGAGCTGGCGCGCTACGGCATCCGCGTGGCGGGCATCGCACCGGGGTTTATCGAGACCGAGATGACCCTGGGCATGAAGCCCGAGGCCTTGGAGAAGATGACCGCCGGCATTCCCCTCAAGCGCATGGGGCGGCCTGAGGAGATTGCCCATTCAGCGGCGTATATCTTCGAGAACGACTACTACACCGGGCGGATTCTGGAAATGGACGGCGGGTTACGCCTTTAATTACCAGGCGGCTCGTTACCAGGCGACGCCGAACCCTGCGGTGTAGCGGGTCTTGCTCAACGCGCTTTCCGAGTCGCCACTAATAATGTCGCGCTCGGCCTTGAGGTTGAGGGAGGCCCACTCGGTGACTTTGTAGCGCAAGCCCATTTCCGCATCCAGGGAGTACTCGGACGGCCCGGCCAGCGGCTTGCCCACTTCGCCATTGGTGAAGAATTCAACGGTCTTGCCCACCAGGTAGCGGTTGTAGTTCCACTTCATGGCCAGCGAATAGAAGTTGTCCTTGCCGCCGTCCTGGTATTCATAGTCGGTGCGGTTGACCAGCGAACCGAGGGAGAACGCGCCCAGTTCGTCATCCCAGAATTGGTAGCCCGGGCCGGTACCCACGGTGCGCTGGCGGGACAGGTCCTCGACCTTGTCGCGCTTGTAGGTCAAGCGGCCCTGCCAGAACCAGTGTTCGGTAATAAACCGGTCCAGGTCGTACTCCAGCGCCCAGTTGTCGGTGGTGGTCACGTCGTCCTGGAATTCGCGGTTGTACTCGCCCTCGGCGGTATGGCGCCACTGGCCATGGCGGGCAGTGGTCTTGAAGTCGATGTCGTAGTCGTTGGTGTCTTTTTCCGCGCGCTTGTAGTCCAGCGCCATATCGACATTGCCCTTCCACACCAGGTCCTCGATCACCGGCTTGGGCTTGATGATCTGCTGGATGCTCGCCAGCTCGACGGTCTTGGGCGCCTCGCCGTTGGCCAGGATGACCTTGCCATCGTCGGCCGGCTGCAGGGACTTGGCCTTCTCACCGCTGTAGGCATCCTGCTTGACCAGCAATTCCTGATCGCTCTCCAGGGTCTTGACCTGCTTCCAGTCCACCGGGATCGCGCCGGCATAGTCGGTCTGGATCAGCAGTTTGCCACCGTCGAAAACCTTGATCTTGCCGGTCAGGCGGTCACCGTTCTTCAACCAGACGGTGTCGGCGAGCAACGGGGTGGAGGCGCTGAAGACAGCGAGGCACAGCAGGGTTCTGGACAACATAAGCGGATATGGGGCTCGAGTTTGACGAAAAAACGGGCATTATCGGGGTGGATAACTTCTTAGCAAGGACTGACTCGGGTATTCGTATCGAGTTCCGCTCTCAGCCCCCCATTTTTCAGAAATTTCTTACAAATAGAAGGATATTTTCATCGGATATGCCACCGTGAACGAACTGACCGACGCTCCGCAAAGCCCCGCTGAAATGCGCCGCACTGTGCTGTACCTGACCCTCGCCCAAGTGCCCGAAGGCTGCGTGATCAGCTACGGGGAGCTGGCACACCTCGCCGGTTTGGGTCGCGCCGCACGTTGGGTGGGTCGCACCCTGAGCCAACTGCCCGAGGACACCAAACTGCCCTGGCATCGCGTGCTGGGTGCCGGTGGTCGGATAAGTCTGCCGGTGGGCAGTGCCTCGGGTGACGAGCAACGTGCGCGTTTGCGCGGCGAAGGCGTCAGCATCCTGAACAATCGTGTTGATATTCAGCGTCATGGCTGGCGCCCGGTAGAGCACAGCGGTTAGAGTGCGCGCTTTATTTGCGTAATTCTGAGGCAGACTCCAGCCCATGCCCCGTAAAACCTGGCGCGCCGCGCTCGCCGCCTATGCCAGCCCCTCGACGTTAGTGCTGTTGCTGCTCGGCTTTGCTGCCGGCTTGCCTTACATGTTGGTGTTCTCGACGCTCTCGGTATGGTTGCGCGAGGCCGGCGTGGCCCGCGAAACCATCGGTTATGCGAGCCTGATCGGCCTGGCCTATGCCTTCAAGTGGGTCTGGTCGCCCCTGCTCGACCAATGGCGCCTGCCACTGCTCGGCAAGCTCGGACGTCGTCGCTCCTGGCTGGTACTGTCCCAGACGCTGGTGATCCTCGGATTGATCGGCATGGGTTTCTGTGATCCGCAAAAGCATCTGTCCTGGCTGATCGCCATCGCCGTGATCGTGGCCTTCGCTTCCGCCACGCAAGACATCGCCGTAGACGCCTACCGCCTGGAAATCGCCAGCGACAGCCAGCAGGCCGCGCTTGCCGCCAGCTATATGTCCGGTTATCGCGTGGCCGCGCTGCTTGCCACCGCAGGTGCGCTGTTTTTTGCCGAAGGCTTCGGTTCCACCGGGTTCAACTACAAGCATTCGGCATGGGCCGGTACGTACGTGCTGTTTGGTGCACTGATGGTGCCTGCGCTGCTCACCACGCTGTTCATGCGCGAACCCAATGTGCCGCTGCGTACCCAATTGCAGGCCGGGCGCTACAGCTTTGCTCACCAGCTGGTCTCGGTGTTCGTGTTGATCGTGCTGCTGGTCTCGGTACCGGCGATGTTCACCCAGTTGTACAACACTGATTTCGCCAGCGTGCTGTTCCATGGGGTCAGCCTGCTGGACCTGCTGCTGGAAGATCGGGCGTTCCTGCGGGCCATCCTCTACATCATCCTGACCACGCTGTGCCTGTCGACCATGGGCCGCCGGGGCCTGGCGCCGGTGCTCACGCCGGTCAACGACTTTATCCTGCGCTACCGCTGGCAGGCCTTCCTGCTGTTGGGGCTGATTGCCACCTACCGCATGTCGGACACGGTAATGGGCGTAATGGCCAACGTGTTCTATATCGACCAGGGCTTTACCAAGGACCAGATCGCCGGTGTCAGCAAAGTCTTCGGCCTGATCATGACCCTGCTGGGCGCCGGCATGGGTGGCCTGTTGATCGTGCGCTTCGGGATTCTGCCGATCCTGTTCATTGGCGGCATTGCATCGGCCGGCACCAACCTGCTGTTCGTGATGCTCGCCGACATGGGCCCGGACCTGCAGATGCTGATTTTCACCATCTCCCTGGACAACTTCAGTTCCGGCATGGCGACCTCGGCGTTTGTCGCGTACCTGTCGAGCCTGACCAACCTGAAGTTCTCCGCCACCCAATACGCCCTGCTCAGCTCGATCATGCTGCTGCTGCCGCGCTTGATCGGCGGGTATTCGGGGGTGATGGTCGAGAAGTTCGGTTACCACAACTTCTTCATGATCACCTGCCTGCTGGGTGTGCCGACGCTGGTCCTGATCGCCTTGCACTGGTTTCAGGAAAGCCGGCGGATTCGCTTGAATCCTCCCGAGGAAAACGAATCACTGTAGGAGCTGGCTTGCCTGCGATTGCATCACCGCGGTGTAACTGACACACCGTGTTGCCTGCATCGCAGGCATGCCAGCTCCCACAGAAGCCCTGCTCCAGCAACCAGATGCCTGTACGTCGGCAGCAAGCGCCCGTACAATCCCAAGTCATTTCAAGTCCAAGCAACCGACAACGGCCTACCATGCGCACCAGTCAATATTTGCTCGCCACACAGAAAGAAACGCCTTCCGACGCGGTCGTGATCAGCCATCAGCTGATGCTGCGCGCCGGCATGATCCGCAAACTGGCCTCGGGCCTGTACACCTGGCTGCCCATGGGCTTGAAGGTGATGCGCAAGGTCGAAGCCATCGTTCGTGAAGAAATGAACGCTGCCGGCTCTCTGGAAGTGTTGATGCCGAGCACCCAACCGGCTGAGCTGTGGCAGGAATCCGGGCGCTGGGAAGAGTACGGCCCTGAATTGCTGCGCTTCAAGGATCGTCATGGCCGGGACTTCTGCGCCGGCCCGACCCACGAAGAAGTGATCACCGACCTGATGCGCAACGAGTTGAGCAGCTACAAGCAGCTGCCCCTCAACCTGTATCAGATCCAGACCAAGTTCCGTGACGAAATCCGCCCACGCTTCGGTTTGATGCGCGGCCGCGAATTCATCATGAAGGACGCCTATTCGTTCCACGTTGACCAGGCGTCCCTGCAGGTCACCTACGACCGCATGCACACCGCCTACTGCAACGTGTTCACGCGCCTGGGCCTGAAATTCCGTCCGGTTGAAGCGGACAACGGCTCCATCGGCGGTGCCGGCTCCCACGAGTTCCACGTGCTGGCCGAGTCCGGTGAAGACGACATCGTGTTCAGCAACGGTTCCGACTACGCGGCAAACATCGAGAAAGCCGAAGCCGTGCCACGGGAAACTTCCCGCCCTGCGCCAAGCGAAGAGCTGCGCCTGGTGGACACACCCGAGACCAAGACCATCGCGGCCCTGGTGGAAAAATTCAATCTGCCGATTGAAAAGACCATCAAGACCCTGATCGTGCGCGCCGAGGAAGAAGGCAAGCTGATCGCCCTGGTAATCCGCGGCGACCACGAGCTCAACGAAATCAAGGCCGCCCAGCAGCCAGGCGTTGCCAGCCCGCTGGTCATGGCCACCGACGCCGAACTGCGCGACGCCATTGGCGCCGGTGCCGGTTCCCTGGGCCCGCTGAACTTGCCATTGCCGATCATCATCGACCGTTCGGTCGAGCTGATGAGCGACTTCGGCATCGGTGCCAACATCGATGACAAGCACTACTTTGGCGTGAACTGGGAACGTGACCTGCCGGTTCCGACCGTGGCCGACCTGCGCAACGTGGTGGCCGGCGACCCAAGCCCGGACGGCAAGGGCACCATGGAAATCAAGCGCGGCATCGAAGTCGGGCACATCTTCCAGCTGGGCAACAAGTACAGCAAGGCGATGAAGTGCGAAGTGCTGGGCGAGAACGGCAAGCCGATCACCCTGGAAATGGGCTGCTACGGCATTGGCGTATCCCGCGTGGTTGCGGCTGCCATCGAGCAGAACAACGACGAGAAAGGCATCATCTGGAGCGACGCCCTGGCGCCATTCCAGGTTGCCCTGGTACCGCTGCGCTACGAAACCGAGCAAGTACGCGAAGCCACCGACAAACTGTATGCCGAACTCACGGCTGCCGGTTTTGAAGTGCTGCTGGATGATCGGGACAAGAAAACCAGCCCGGGCATCAAGTTCGCCGACATGGAACTGATTGGCATCCCGCACCGGATCGTGGTCAGTGACCGCGGCCTGGCCGATGGCAATCTGGAATACAAGAGCCGGACCGAAGCCGAGGCCCAACCGTTGCCGGTGGCTGACGTGCTGTCTTTCCTTCAGGCGCGTATTCGTCGCTGAAAACCAGATCAAGAGTCGTCATGTTCAAGCGAAACACCATAGCCCTGGGGGGCGCCACGTTATGTGGCGCCCTGCTGGTCAGCGGCTGCGCCAACCAAATGTCGCAACGCAGCGAGCACGAGGAACGCATCGAGCGCAAATTGCTCGATCACAGCCTGCAGATCGACGTGGGCGAGCCGAAGGTGCTGGAGCTGCCGCAACGCCGGGTGCGCATTCACGAGCAAAAGACCTTTGAGGTCACCGAGTTCGAAGTTACCCGTCGCTACGACCGCTACACGCCCTACCAGCCCTGGCGCAAACTCTATGAGATGCCCCTGGGCGCGGTCGCGCTGGTGGCGGGCGTCGGCGCCAACGTGGCGAATGTGTTTGCCCTGGGCAACCTGCCTGCCAGCATGACCCGGGATTGGCTCAGCTATGGCGTGGACGGGCTCAACCCGTTCATGAACGTGCAATCCAACGGCCGTGCGCAACAGAACCTGGCGGGTATCGATGAAGTCCAGCGCGACAAGCGCGTGGAGTATTCGAGCCTGCCCTGGAGCGAGCGCCCGGTACAGGTGACTGCCGGCAAGCAAACCCATGAGCTGACCACCGACCGCGATGGCGTGCTGCGCCTGAACCTGTTGGACAGCCCGCTTGCCGAGCAGGACCTGAACCGCATCAGCACCCTGAAGATCAGTGTTGAAGATGCCCAGGATGACGTGCACTCGGACTCATCCCTGGCCATCAGCGGCACCCTGCGGGGCAAATTGCTCGAAGCTCACGGGTTGATCTATGACGACCTGGAAGACGACGAGGTCAACGAGTGGGTGCACCGGGTCAAGCGCCTGTCGGAGCTGGGCCTGGAAGAAGAAGCCAGCGAGCTGGAACAGAGCCTGATCGAACTGACCCGCAATGATCCGGAGTTGCAGCAGGAATTCCTGCAGGCCTTGACCAAGGATGCCGGACGCCTGGTGGCGGATCCCGGGGCACGCTGAAGCCTTTAAATGTGGGAGCGGGCTTGCTCGCGAATGCGGCGTGTCAGCCAGCACATGCGTCAACTGACACACCGCATTCGCGAGCAAGCCCGCTCCCACATTTGGTTTTCGGTTTCTACCAGGGGAATTGGAGCTGCTCGTTGCCGTTGCTCAAATCCAGCAAACGCACGCCTATTCCCAGCAATCGCACCGGCTTGTCGCCGCGATTGAACGCCTGGGTCAGCAACTGCCGGTAACTCTCCAGGTCCCGCCCTGCCCCCGCCTGCTCCAGGGTCGTCTGGGTAAAGTCGTGAAACTTCACTTTGACGAACGGCTTGCCCGCCCGATAACTGCTGTCGATGCGCGCTATACGCCCCGCCAGGGTGTCCATCAGCTCCGGCAGTTTTTCCAGGCAACTGGGCAAGTCCGGCAGGTCGACATCGTAGGTATTTTCCACGCTGATGGATTGCCGGCGGCTGTCGTTCTGCACCACCCGGTCATCAATCCCACGCGCCAGGCTCCAAAGCCGCTCGCCAAAACTGCCAAACTCTCGCACCAGCGCCAGCTTGTTCCACTCCCGCAGTTGCAGGCAGTCCTCGATCCCCAGCCGCGCCAGCTTGTCGGCCGTCACCTTGCCCACGCCGTGGAGCTTTTTCACCGGCAGCGCCGAGACAAAATCTTCCACCTGGTCGGGGGTGATCACAAACAGTCCGTTGGGCTTTTTCCAGTCGCTGGCGATCTTGGCGAGAAACTTGTTCGGCGCCACGCCCGCGGAAACGGTGATGTGCAACTGGTTGGAGACCCGCCGGCGAATGTCCTGGGCAATGCGCGTGGCACTGCCGCCGAAATGCGGGCTGTCGGAGACGTCCAGGTAGGCTTCGTCCAGGGACAACGGTTCGATCAGGTCGGTGTAGTCGCGAAAGATCGTCTGGATTTCCTTTGATGCTTCTTTATAAGCATCCATGCGCGGCTTGACGATGGTCAGGTCCGGGCACAGCTTCAGGGCATGGCGGGACGACATGGCCGAACGCACACCATAGGCCCGTGCTTCATAGTTGCAGGTGGCGATCACCCCGCGACGGTCTGCCGAGCCACCGACAGCCAGGGGCTTTTGCGCCAGGGTCGGGTCGTCGCGCATCTCGATGGCGGCGTAGAAGCAATCACAGTCGACGTGGATGATTTTGCGCTGCGTCATATATAAGGCAGTGGTTCTGGGCAGAAAACGGACAGGCCGGCAGTATCTCACTCACACCTGTATATAGCACCAGTAGTTTGAATCTTCCGCTTAAGCGGTAGGAAAATTCGCAGGTGAATTCATTTTCTCAATCGAAACACACCCCCCAATAGAGCTGAAAGCCTCGGCCAGACTGGCCCCGCGGCCTATCAAGGGGCAACCTTGGAGAGCTAACCGATTGAACCACAAGCGCTTTTCTTTGAATCAGCGGTTGACACACTCGCGTTCCTCTGTAGAATGCCGACACACAGACGCGGGATGGAGCAGTC